>CAMBDR010000055.1 GCA_945864765.1 Janthinobacterium lividum
GCTTCCACTGGCGCGGCGATGGCCGCTTCCTTCTTGCCACCGGATGCACGCGGCCTGCGCCCGAGCGGCGAGCGCGAACGCCCTTCGCGCCCGTTTCTGGCCGGGCGCTGCTGCTTGCCTTCACCCGCTGCCGCATTGTCCACGGCTGCCACCGCTTCACTGGCAACGGCTGGTAGCTCTGGCATCGGCGCTTCGACTCCGGCTTCGCGCGTTGCCACTGGCGCACTCGCTTCAACTGGCACGGGTGCCGCCACGTCTTCCGGTGCGGCGGTTGGCGCTGGTTGGCTCACTTGCGCCATCACAGGCCGTTGCACCGAATCGGCGGCAAGCTCAGCCACCGCTTCGCTCACCGCAACCGCTTGGCTCACCGCCACCGACTCGTGCGCCGCTGCCGCCAGCTCGTGCGCGCCTGCCTCCACGGGCGTGGGCGCAGGTGCCGACGCATGCTCGCGTGGGGGCCGAGGCGTGTGCCGGGGCCTTGGCTCGCGCTCGCGCGCATGCCTGCTCGTTTGCGTGGATGCAGGTGCGGGGGCTGCGCTCACAGGCGCAGGCGCGTCCGCCCCCACGGGTGCGAGCACCTCCGGCACCACGTCCACCTGGCCACCATCACCACTGCTGCGCGAAACATACATGCCGGATTTTTCATCCCGCCCCAACTCAATCAAACCGCGCTTTTCGGCTTCTTCCAGCAAATTGCCAAAGGCGCGAAAACCATAATAGGTTTCGTTGAAATCCGGTTTGCGCCGCTTGATCGCCTGCTTCAACACCGAAGCCCACATTTTGCCGCTATCACCGCGCTCGGACACCAAGGCTTCAAAGGTCTCCACCGCCATTTCCACGGCCTTGGTTTTTAAATCTTCCCGGCGTTGCTTGTCTTCGTCGCTGCGCTTGGCTTGCGGCTTGTCTTCCCGCGCATCCGGTTTGCTTGATGCGGCAGCGGTGCGGCGGATTTCACGTACCAAATCGTCGTAGAAAATAAATTCATCACAATTGGCAATCAATAAGTCAGAAGTCGATTGCTTCACACCGACCCCAATCACTTGCTTGGCATTTTCGCGCAGCTTGGAAACCAGGGGCGAAAAATCGGAATCGCCACTGATGATGACGAAGGTATTCACGTGGGCCTTGGTGTAACACAAATCCAGCGCATCCACCACCAGACGAATGTCGGCAGAATTTTTACCGGATTGGCGCACATGCGGGATTTCGATCAGTTCGAAATTGGCTTCATGCATCGCCGCTTTAAAGCCTTTGTAGCGGTCCCAGTCACAATACGCTTTCTTGACCACGATGCTGCCCTTGAGCAGCAAGCGTTCGAGAATCGGCTTGATATCAAATTTATCGTAATTGGCGTCACGCACGCCCAGGGCGACGTTTTCGAAATCGCAAAAAAGCGCCATGCTAATGTTGTCGTTGGCGGCGGCCATAAATTATTCTCCAGTAAGGGACAGGGCCGACACAGACTCGGCCACGGATTATAACAAAATTCATTGCATTTTTAGTGCTGCGCAGCAGGAAACACGAAACCCGCTTCGCCCGGCCCCGGTTGCGATGGCGGTGTGCCAAAGATCAGGTTTTGCGGTTGCTCGCTCAAGGTATTGACGGTGCGGTTAACATTGCGTAGGGTATTGCGCGCTTCATCCGCTAAAATATTCACCTTGGGCAAACTTTGTGTTTCGACTTGATCCAGCAATTGCGCCCCGGTGTTACCCAATTGTTGTGTGGTTTGCGTCAGGGTTTGGATCGGCCCTTGCGGTGACTGTAATTGCTGCACCAGGCCATCCATATCGCGCACCAGCACTTTGGCATCTTTGGATATTTGCGCCACCGCATCCAGCGCTTGCCCGGTTTGTTTGGTGAGGGCGGGCAATTGGGCCAAGGCGGGTTGCAATTGCTGGGGGATGGTTTCAAAGGTGGCGGCGGTTTTGGTGGCCTGCTGAAACGTGGCCAGAATGATTTTTTGATTGTCCGGGGTTAAAAAATTATTTAACCGTTCACTCAGTTGCTCCGCGCGCGACAAAATTAAACCGCCTTGCGATTCCAATTTGTCGAAAATGCTGGCGCGTAATTCAATGCGCGCCATTTTTTCATGGCTGCTGGTAAGGCGCACCGGTTTGGCCGCTTCATCGTTGAGTTGTATGAAGGCAATGCCAGTCACGCCCTGAAAACCCAGGGTGGCAAAGGTGGTGGTGGTGATGGGCGCATCGGGGTTGATGTTGAGTTCAATCAAAATTTGCCCCGGTACGGCTTGATCGAAAGAAATCGATTTGACCCGCCCTACTTCCAGCCCCCGGAAACGGATTGGTGCCTGTGGGCCGAGGCCCGAAACTGAGCGCGTGGTGGCCACCAGATACGGCACCCGCTCGACCCGGTCGCGATTGAGCCACATACTGATGAGCACCGCCGCAAACAGCAGGCTGAGGGTAAAAATCCCGGTCATTAAGGCGTAGGAGCGGTTTTCCATGTGTTGTCCAATTCGTTGGGGAATTCTCGATAATCCAAAATTTCAAGCGCGCGCAAACCACGCTCGCCCAGGAAAAAGTGTCGTACAAAATGGTGATCCACCTTGAGTATTTCGCGCGGATTTTGTACCGCAATCACGCGTTTTTCGGCCAGTACCGCAACCCGGTGGGAAAGCGCGAACAAACTGTCCAAATCATGCGTGACCATCACCACCGTCAAGTGTAACTCGCTATGCAATGATTTGATCAGGCGTACAAAGCTGTCGGAGCGATCCGGGTCCAGGCCCGCCGTGGGTTCGTCCAAAAACAATAATTCCGGTTCCAGCGCCAAGGCACGCGCCAGGGCCACCCGTTTCACCATGCCGCCGGAGAGATCAGCCGGCATTTTATCGGCATGTTCGCAGGCAATGCCGACCATATCCAGCTTAAGCATGACGGCGGCACGGATCAGTTTTTCTGGCAGGGTGCGCAATTCACGCAAGGGGCGCGCCACGTTTTCATACACCGTCAGGGCAGAATACAAAGCGCCCTGCTGAAATAACATGCCCCAATGATGGCGCAATTGTTGCAAATCGGCCCGGCGGTCATTAATATCTTCGCCAAATACTTGAATCTTTCCGCGCCATGGCCGCTCCAGCCCCAGGATTTGGCGCAATAAAACCGATTTGCCCGAACCGGAGCCACCAACAATTGATAAAATCTCCCCGGTTTGCACTTGCAGGCTCAAATCCTGATGCACAATCGCACTGCCAAAGCGCGTCCATAGCTGCTCAATCTCGATAATGGGCGCGATAATGGGCGCGATAATGGGCACGTTGCCTGTTTCAGTAAGCGGGGACGGGGCGTTCATTAATACCCGACTCCATTAAAGATCATGGCAAATAAGGCGTCAGCCAAAATCACCACGGTAATGGCGGTGACCACCGAGGTGGTGGTGCCCTGGCCCAGGCTTTCGGTATTGGGTAAAATGCGTAAGCCAAAGTGGCAGGAAACCAGCGCAATCAATATACCAAACATCACGCCCTTACCGATGCCGATCCAGTAATTGACTACCGGTACGGCACTGGGCAAGGCGTGCAAAAAGTATTCCGGCGATAAGCCCAATTCATATTTCGCCGAGAGCATGCCGCCGCCTAAGGCCATGGTGTCAGTCCATACCACCAATAGCGGCATGGCAATGGCCAGCGCCACCACTTTGGGCATCACCAGGCGAAAACCGTGGGGAATGCCCATCACCAACATCGCATCCAATTCTTCGGTAACGCGCATGACACCCAATTGCGCGGTGATGGAAGAACCCGAGCGCCCCGCCACCAAAATCGCGGTGAGTACCGGCCCCAGTTCGCGGATGATGCTTAAACCGAGGATATTGACCAATAAGGTGTCGGCACCAAAACTGCGCAGTTGTTGTGCCGACAGGTAAGAAAATACCACCCCAATCAAAAAGCCGACCAGGGCAGTAATACCCAGGGCGCGAAACCCGGCATGGTAGATATTGGCTGAAATTTCTACCCACGGCCCGCGCATGGGTTGGCGCGCAAAGCGCAATAAATCCAGCATGACCTGACCGATTAAAGCAATAAAGCCGACCAGATGCTCAAAAAAACCCAAGATTTCACTGCCAAATTGAATCAACCAGGGGTAGGGCACAAAAGACACGCGCCGTGGGGCTGGTGTGGGAATCAATTGCAAGCGCGCAAACATGCTGGCCTGGGATTCGGAAAATAAGACGTCAGCCGGGTGTTGGCGGCCCCAGGCATTCCACAGCAATTGCGCACCGATATAGTCCAGCCCTTCAATTTCTTGCAAATCCCAGGGCAAGGTGCGAATTTTTTCTTTGTCAAGCGGTTGTAAGCTTTGGCGTAAGCGCCGCAAACAGCCCGGCTGCGCCAAACCGTGAACCCGCCAATGGCCACGCACGCAAATGGTTTGTACTACCCCGGTTTCAGAATGAGAAAGATGAATCGAGGGTGGGGTTTGGGGCGTCATGGGACAATAAAAATCGGCGGAAACATGCCAAAGCATGCAAAAGCACGCCACCTTTCGGGTAGCGTGCCCAACGAATCGGCAAGAGCGGCTCAGGCGTAGGCTTCAGCCAAAGACATGACGCGCGGCGTAATGGTAATGCCAATCGAACTAAATAAAGCTTCGATTTGGCGCATGTTTTCCTCGCGCTCCAGATCTTTCCAGCCATTGAATAAATCGGTGCCATTCTTTTGGAAGTGCATGTCCAGTACTTTCGATTTATCCTTTTTATGGGTATAGCCGGATTGGTGCGTCAATAAAAAACCGAGTGCTGCCAACTTGGCCAACACCTCAACCGGGGGATTGTCGGGGTCGGTTGCCAAATACACACCGAAGGTTTTGCCAGGCGGTTTGGCTGCAATATCAACTTCATAAATGCCTGGCGCTTTGGTAACGGTGGTCGTTTTCAGGTATAACATTTTATCTCCTTTGGCCTAAAATGGGCTGGGGTAACTGGTGCCGAAATGTAGCCCTGTTGTTGCTTTATTGCGGCGCTGCAACTGAATTCCAACTTGATTCCAAATCAATGCAACGACAACATTGCTCTCATTTTCGTCCTGACGCGGCGTATTGTCAGTACTTTTTTTTAAAGCGGCGCGAAAAAACGCTGAAAACCGCAACTTTTTCAGCAATTCGGCTGCTTTGACAACAGAGTTTTTATCTGCTGCCTGTAAATCATGCTATTTACTCAACATCCTCAGTGGCAGACCTACCGCACTGGCAGGGAATGCGAATGCTTGCATACTCTTCCTCATCAATTTCAGTAGCTCTCATTATGCACGAAATCAGAATTGGATATTTTCCAACAAAATAAAAAATCTCAAACCTGATACAGTTAGCCATGAGAATGAGTAATTACACAAAAATTTAATCATTAAACCAACACGAAAGTGCCAAACCATGCTTAATATTGACTATCATATACGTTTGCGTCGCAAATTTATTTTGTAACGAACCATTTTTCTTGATGCACCTCGTTTGCGATTGACGGCAACTTTTCTTGCGCATTAAGCTGGAGGGTGAATCCTCAATTACAATAGGGGCGATACCCCCATTGTTTTCACCAATCAATGTCAACCATGCCGCTTAGTCAGAACCAACGCCGTTTTATCCCTTGGTTTTTAGCCAAGGTTGAGCCACGTCAGCAACAGCGTATTCGACGCTATGGCATGGCGTGTTTAATGCCGCTCGGATATTTTATTGGTTTATTGGTGTTCTTCTTCCTGGACTTGCTGTCCGGTTTTGTGCTCTTCATGACGGCAGTGAGTTTGATTCTGTCTTGCCTGGTGTTTTTGGGCTTGTATTTGAGTAACCTGAATTTGAAGTTGCAAGAGAAGAATATGATCTTCCCGATGAGTGCGGTCATGATCATCATTATGCTGGTGGTGTGCTACAACGTGCCACTCACGCAAATAGTGTATGGCCCGTTCGCCCTGTTGATGATGATTTCGGCAGCGTTTCGAATTCGACAAACCGCCTTGTTCCAAATTGCCGGCATGATTTTAGGCGGCGATATCTTGGTATTGTTGGCACTGTTTTTGCAAAACCAACCGGTCATCATGGTCTATATGGCGCTCACCAATGCCAGCATTTTAGCCTTGACCTTGCCGGGCTTTGTGTATTTGGGTGGTAAGGTGCGGCGTTTATATCGCTCTTTATATATGGTTAGCGCTAAAATCGAAACGATTGAAGAAAGCGCGCGGCGCGATGAACTTACCGGGAGCTTTAATCGCCGTTATTTAATGGCATCTTTGCAGCAGCAAAAGCATTTGGTCGATGGTAGCGATCAAAGCCTGTGTTTGGCGGTGATGGATTTAGACCACTTTAAACGTATCAATGATGATGTCGGGCATTTGGCGGGCGATGAGGTGCTGCGCCAATTCGCAAAACTGGCGCAACAAAATATTCGGCGGGAAGATGTGTTTGGGCGTTATGGCGGGGAAGAATTTTTGCTGATGCTGCCCGGTGTGGGCATGTTGGAAGCGCTCAACACGATTGAACGCATCCGCGCGCTGACTGAAACCAAGCTCAATATTTTGGCCAAACTGGAGCGCAAGGTCACGGTATCGATTGGTTTGACCCAATTTATTCCCGGTGAAACCGTGCTCGATTTGTTTTCCCGGGCCGACGTGGCAATGTATATGGCCAAATCAGGCGGACGCAATCAGGTGGTAGTACAAGAACCGGTTGAAGTCAAGGATTAAATTCGGCAGTGCAAATAACAACAGTCCAGCCCTGCTTAGAGGCGGTTTACTAAAAATTATGGGCCTCGCTCACGTCATTCGTTTGACGAGGGGAATTAAAAACCTTTATAATCCCGTGGCTCAGAAGAAATTCAACCATAATGCAATCCAGCCAGGCTGAGATTGCATTGACTACAGAGCAGGGAAGCTGAATGTTAAAAATTGTCATGTTGCAACTGGCTGGCACCATTATCGCCAGCGCGATTGCATGGTCAATTGCTGGTATACCCGCACTGTTTTCAACGCTGCTTGGTGGTTTGTGCTGCGTCGTCCCTAATGGTTTGTTTGCTCTGCGCCTGTTCGCGAATGCCCAAAAAGTTGGCAACGCAGACCCGATGTCATTTTTTATCGGTGAATTTATCAAGATTGCATTGACGATTGCGCTGTTAGGCGCGGTCGCTTGGTTATACCACGGTTTGAATTGGCTGGCATTACTCGTCGGCTTCATCGTGGCGCTAAAAAGTTATCTCATTTTACTATTTAGGCTCTAAACTATGACTTCTGAAACCGTAGCATCTGCCGCTGGACACGCAGCCAGTGGCCCTACCGCTGGCGAGTATATTGGCCACCACCTCGGGCATTTGCAAAGCCATCATCAAGAATCGATTATCGATTTCTCCATTGTTAACTACGACACCCTGTTCTTTTCCATCACCATCGGCATTATCGGCTGCCTGTTGATGTGGATGGCTGCGCGTAAGGTCACTGCGGGCGTACCGGGCCGTTTTCAAGCCCTGATCGAAATGTTGGTGGAGTTAGTGGAAGACCAATCCAAACAAATCGTGCATGGCAACCGCACATTTATTGCACCGCTGGCCTTGACGGTATTTGTTTGGGTGTTTTTGATGAATTCGATGGACTTTTTGCCTGTTGATTTGTTTGCTTCGATTTTGACTGCGATGGGCATGGGTGAGATGCATTTGCGCGTAGTGCCTACCGCTGATTTGAACGGCACTTTGGGCATGTCGGTGGGCGTGTTGATTTTGATGCTGTATTACAACGTCAAAATCAAGGGTTTGGGTGGTTTTCTGCATGAATTGTTCTGCGCTCCGTTCGGTGCGCATCCTGCTCTCTGGATACCTAACTTCGGCTTGAACCTGATTGAATTCGTAGCAAAAACCGTGTCGCTCGGTATGCGGTTGTACGGCAATATGTACGCTGGCGAACTGATCTTCCTGTTGATCGCAATGTTGGGTGCGACTGCAACTTGGTGGGGCGTGGGCATGCACATTATTGCAGGCTCCGTTTGGGCGATTTTCCATATTTTGGTGGTAGCGTTACAGGCTTTTATTTTCATGATGTTGACCTTGGTGTACATCGGGCAAGCGCATGAGGGTCATTGATTTACAAAATTTGTAAAAATGTAGGTTTGGTGTATTTGAGTTTTTTAATTTTTTTATTTTTAACTATCTAAGGAGTTTTCATGGATCACTATTCTTTTGTCGCTTTGGCCTGCGGCCTGATCATTGGTTTGGGCGCTATCGGTGCTTGTATCGGTATTGGCATCATGGGCGGCAAATTTATTGAAGCATCGGCTCGTCAACCAGAATTGATGAACACACTGCAAACCAAAATGTTTTTGCTGGCTGGTCTGATCGATGCAGCGTTCCTGATTGGTGTTGGTATTGCAATGGCGTTTGCATTCGGCGTCGGGTTCGTGGTCAAATAATCAGATTCTCATAACGCGCCGCACCACGCCAAGTGGGTGCGGTTTTCCATTTTGAGAAGGAATTTACCATGAATCTAAATGCAACACTTATCGTTCAATTAATAGTGTTCCTGCTTTTGGCTGGTTTCACGATGAAGTTCGTGTGGCCACCCCTGATCAGCGCACTCGATGAACGTGCAAAGAAAATTGCGGATGGCTTGGCCGCTGCCGATAAAGGCAAGCTGGCTATGGCTGACGCAGAAAAACGTGTACAAGTCGAATTGGCGGGTGCCCGTGATGAAGGCCAGAAACGCATTGTTGACGCGGAAAAGCGCGCTGCAATGGTGGCTGACGAAATCAAGCAAAACGCTCAAGCTGAAGCTGCGCGCATTATTGCGCAAGCCAAAGCCGACGCCGAACAACAGGTCAACAAGGCGCGCGAAGAATTGCGTAGCCAGGTGGCTGGTTTGGCGGTAAAGGGTGCCGAGCAGATTTTGAAGCGTGAAGTCAATGCTGCCGCTCATGCCGAGTTGCTCACTCAACTCGCAACCGAGCTGTAATCATGGCTGAACTCGCTACCGTCGCCCGTCCTTACGCAGAAGCGCTGTTTCGCGTGGCAAAAGCTGGCAATTTATCGGCTTGGTCTGAAGTCGTGTCCGAAATGGCACAGGCAGGCGACCATCCCGATGTCAGGTCACTGGCGCAGAACCCGAATGTTTCCGACCAACAGGTCGCAGATATTTTAGCCAAGTTGCTCAAATCACCCGTAACGAACGAAGTCACCAATTTCATCCAAATCCTGGTCAAAAATGGCCGGGTTTTGTTGATGCCAGAAATCGGCGTGCAATTCGCGGCATTGAAAAATGCCCACGAAGGCGCTGCCGATGCGGTGATTACCAGTGCGTTTGAAATGAACAACGAGCAATTGCAACCCGTCGTGGCTGCATTGGAAAAGAAATTTGGCCGCAAGCTAAATAGCACGGTGCAGGTTGATGCATCGCTGATTGGTGGTGTGCGTGTCGTTGTGGGCGATGAAGTGTTTGACACTTCGGTGCGCTCAAAACTGCACCAAATGCAAATCGCCCTGGCCGCCTAACCGCGCCAGGCAATTTAGCAAACACATCATTCATCAGAAATAAAGCTTTGTGGAATACCAATCCTATTAGGAGTTAATATGCAACTCAACTCATCTGAAATCAGCGAACTGATCAAGAGCAGCATTCAAGGGCTGTCTGACAACGCTGAAATCCGTAATCAAGGCACCGTTATCTCGGTTGCCGACGGCATTTGCCGCATCCACGGTTTGTCCGATGTGATGCAGGGCGAAATGTTGGAATTCCCCGGTAACACCTTTGGTCTGGCAATGAATTTGGAGCGTGATTCGGTTGGCTCGGTTATTTTGGGCGACTACGAACACATTTCCGAAGGCGATACCGTCAAGTGTACCGGTCGTATTTTGGAAGTACCTATCGGCCCTGAGTTGCGTGGCCGCGTGGTCAATGCGCTGGGTCAGCCGATTGACGGCAAGGGCGAAATCGCCACCAAGCTGTCGGCCCCGATTGAAAAAATCGCACCGGGCGTGATTGCCCGTCAATCCGTTTCCCAGCCGATGCAAACCGGCTTGAAATCGATTGATGCGATGGTGCCAATTGGCCGTGGTCAGCGCGAACTGATCATTGGTGACCGTCAAACAGGTAAGACTGCCGTTGCGATTGATGCCATCATCAATCAAAAAGGTCAGGGCATGACTTGTATTTACGTTGCGATTGGTCAAAAAGCGTCGTCGATCAAAAACATCGTGCGTTCGCTGGAAAAGCATGGCGCGATGGAATACACCATCGTGGTAGCTGCTTCCGCTTCCGAATCCGCTGCGATGCAATACATTTCGCCCTACTCCGGTTGCGCCATGGGCGAATACTTCCGTGACCGTGGCGAAGACGCCTTGATCATTTATGATGATCTGTCCAAGCAAGCGGTAGCGTATCGTCAAATTTCGCTGTTGTTGCGCCGTCCACCGGGTCGTGAAGCTTACCCTGGTGACGTGTTCTATTTGCACTCGCGTCTGTTGGAGCGCGCTGCACGCGTCAATCCTGACTACGTTGAAAAATTCACCAATGGCGAAGTCAAAGGCAAAACCGGTTCCTTAACCGCGCTGCCAATTATCGAAACCCAGGCGGGTGACGTGTCGGCCTTCGTGCCAACCAACGTGATTTCGATTACTGACGGCCAGATCTTCCTGGAAACCTCGCTGTTTAACGCTGGTATCCGTCCTGCGATTAACGCCGGTATTTCGGTTTCACGCGTCGGTGGTGCGGCACAAACCAAGGTCATCAAGGGCTTGTCCGGCGGTATTCGTACCGACTTGGCGCAGTACCGCGAATTGGCAGCGTTTGCGCAGTTTGCCTCCGACCTCGACGAATCGACCCGCAAACAGCTCGACCGTGGTGCGCGCGTGACCGAATTGTTGAAGCAGGCACAATACTCGCCTTTGCCAATTTCGCTGATGGCCGTTTCCCTGTTTGCCGTCAACAAAGGCTTTATGGATGATGTGGAAGTGAAGAAGATTCTGGCTTTCGAAGCTGGCGTTCACGCTTACATGAAAACCAAACAAGCTGCTTTGCTGGCCAAGATTGAAGAGACCAAGGCTTTGGATAAAGATGGTGAAGCTGCACTCACTACTGCCATTGCTGACTTTAAGAAGTCGGGAGCTTACTAACAACTTGTGTGCCAGAGTTTAGCGTAGCGTACTCTGGCACCAACATGCTAGACAAGCAGGTTGAAAAACAAAGTTCGTTAGCAGCATAAAGCAAAGGAGTAAGGACTCATGGCAGTAGGCAAAGAGATACGAGGCAAGATCAAGAGCGTAGAAAATACGAAGAAGATCACCAAGGCGATGGAGATGGTCGCCGCATCCAAAATGCGCAAAGCGCAAGACCGGATGCGCGCCGCTCGGCCGTACAGTGAAAAGATTCGGAATATCACCGCCAATCTGGCCGGGGCAAACCCCGAGTACACGCATCCGTTTTTGGCGAAAGCCAAAACCACCAACGCGAAAGCAATTGGCTTCATCGTCGTCACAACCGACAAAGGTTTGTGCGGCGGTTTGAACACCAACGTGCTGCGCATGGTAACCAACAAAATGCGCGAACTCGAAGGCCAAGGTAACAAGATACAAGCCGTTGCAATTGGTAATAAAGGTTTGGGCTTTTTGAATCGGGTCGGTGCCAAAGTGGTATCGCATGCGATTCAATTGGGCGACGTGCCACATCTGGACAAATTGATTGGGCCTGTCAAGGTCATACTCGATGCGTATCAGGAAGGCAAACTCGATGCGGTTTATTTGTGTTATACCAGGTTCATTAACACAATGAAACAAGAATCGATGATGGAGCAGTTGTTGCCATTAGCCGCCGATAAGCTGCAAGCTGCCAAAGGTGGCCCAAGCTGGGATTATCTGTATGAACCGGACGCGCAAGTTGTGATCGATGAATTATTGATTCGCTATGTAGAAGCATTGATTTACCAGTCGGTGGCCGAAAATCTGGCCTCGGAACAATCCGCACGGATGGTGGCAATGAAATCGGCAAGCGACAATGCGGGTAGTGTGATTGGTGAGTTGAAACTCATTTATAACAAAACCCGGCAAGCCGCGATCACCAAAGAATTGTCGGAAATCGTCGCGGGCGCGGCAGCAGTGTACGAATGTTGGGGAC
>CAMBDR010000056.1 GCA_945864765.1 Janthinobacterium lividum
CCGACAGTTTGAGTGCAACGGTGAATTTGGTGCGCACCCAATACATGAATCAGGTTGAAATTCGCTGTGATTTGGCGGTCAATCCGGTCATCGAATGTTCACCCGCCCAATTGAATCAAGTGTTTATGAATATCATCGTCAATGCCTGCCAGGCCATTTGCAGCCGCCCACCCGACGTGTGTGCGGCCGCTCCGGGTTTATTATTGATCCGCTCGAAAATAGTCGGGAAATGGTTGGTGTTTGAATTTGAAGACAATGGCGGCGGCATCCCCGATGCGATTCGGGAACGCATTTTCGATCCGTTTTTTACCACCAAGACGGTGGGTGAGGGCATGGGTATGGGTTTGTCGATTTCGCTTGGCATTATTCAAAAGCAACGCGGCACGATTGAAGTACGCTCAATACCGGGCCAGGGTAGTTGTTTTATTGTGAGTTTATTGTTGTTGGAGTGATTTTTCATTGCATGAGTGAGGCTAATTTCCACCATCAAGGGTATGGTTTATGGTTAAAAAAGGGGTGCGCTGCCATGGTGTGCGCATTGCTTTGCTGCGTCTTGTCGGGATTGGGCGCATTGTTTGGATTGGGTGTTGCTCATGCACAAGCTACGCGCTGGCTGACACTGGCTGACACCGTGTTCCAACATTTAACCGTCGATCATGGTTTGCCGCATGGCATTGTGACGGCGCTGGCAGAAGACGGCCATGGTTTTCTTTGGGTTGGCACACAAGGTGGCTTGGCGCGCTGGGATGGTTATCGTTTTCATACCTGGCAACCCGATCCGAAAGACAAACATAGCTTGCCTGATAATTACATCCAAACTCTTTTTCGTGATCGGCAGGGGCGGATTTGGGTTGGCACCAATAGTGCCGGTTTGGCGCGTTATGACGATTTGCATGATCGCTTCATCCGGATTTCGCTGGGGCAAAATAACAGCAAACTTGGGGTGGAAACCATCACCCAGGATGACAAAGACGGTTTGTGGATAGGTAGCCGAAGCGGTTTGGAACACTATGATATGCGTACCGGGAAAACCGAGCACTATCAACATAGTGAGAGCGATGAGCATAGCTTGCCGGGCGACTTTGTGGCCTCATCCTTATTTGATAAAAATGGCAGATTATGGATCGGTACGACGCGTGGTCTGGCCTATTTCGATGCCATGAAGAAGCATTTTGTGAAAGTGCCTTTGCCCGTGAAAAAGGGGGAAATGCGCCGTATTTCTTCCTTGAAACAATCCAGGGATGGGCGTATCTGGATCGGTAGCCGGGGCCAGGGGGTATTTTTTATTGATCCTGTTCAAAACCCGGCCGGCTGGAATAACAGTGCGCCTGTTTCAGTACAGTCCTTGGCTGATACCCATGCCGACATGGATTTGGAAAGTGACGATGTGTTTGGCATTGAAGAATTGGAAAATGGGCAAATTTGGATGATCACCTATGGTCGTGGCATTGTGGTATGGGATAAGCATAGTAATTTGTTGCACCGGGTGCGCCATGATCCAACCCTCTCTTCCAGCCTGTTGTCCGATACCGTTTGGTCGATCAAGGAAGATCGTTCCGGTTTGATCTGGGTTGGTACGCAACGGGGATTGAGCCGCTATGACCCCAATCATGCGGCATTGCTTACCGTATTTGGCGGGCCGGGGCGCAATGTGGCCGATTCGGATGTGTTGTCGCTGGCGACCATGCCGGATGGGTCGATTTGGCTGGGCTTGCAAAATCGCGGCATTAGTACGATAGGCCCGTATCCCGAAACTGGCGCACCGGGCAAAAAAGCGCTACCTGCAGTGGCCTGGTTAAAGCCGGATGCGCTCCATCCGGACACGGCTTTGCCGGCCGAAATCATCCGGGGCATGGTCGCGGATCAGGATGGCACGGTCTATATCGCGACCAACCAGGGGTTGTATCGCAGTACCTTGGCGCACACTGCGGTGAGTTATATTGCACTGCCGCCACGCAGGCCGCGCGCCAGTATTGTTTCCATGTTGCTACTGGATAAGCAGTTGTGGCTGGGCACGGCAGACGGCTTGTGGCAACTGGCGTTTGGCGCGGATGGCAGTAGCTTTGCAAGGCGTGCAGGCGGTACCGGGGCGCTGAACGGGCAATATATCAATACTCTGGAAAAAGGCCCCGATGGCGCGCTTTGGATCGGCACCCGTCATTCTGGCTTGTATCGATATGACCCGCTGGCCAACAGCTTGCAACAGATCGATAGCGGACAGCAGGGATCAAACCACTCAGGTGGTCTGGCTCACGCCAATATTGCGACCCTGTTGTTTGATAAACAGGGCAGGCTATGGGTTGGCACTCAAGGCGGTGGCGTGAGTGTTTTACTCTCGATTAATTTGAACATTGGCTTCAGCGCTCGCTGGCGCAATATTGCCCAAGCCGATGGCTTACCGAATAACCTGGTGGATAAACTATTGGAAGATGATGCCGGTTTTATCTGGGCCAGTACCGATGATGGCCTGGCGCGAATTGGGCCGCAGCATCTTGAGGTACAGGCCTTGCGCCGTTCGGAAGGCGCGCTGATCCAAAGCTACTGGGCTAATTCCGGCGTAAAAACCGCACAGGGCGAATTATTGTTTGGCGGTATTGGTGGGTTGACCGTGGTTCGGCCGGATAAACGGTTGCCATGGCGCTATCAGGCACCGATTGCCGTGAGCCAAATTCAAGTAGGGGGCAAGGCGTTGCCGATCGGCCCGTTTAATCTGGCAGGGAACCTGACGGCCGGGGTGAGAATTGATCCGAATGCGAACAGTATTGCGCTTGAATTTTCGGCGCTGGATTATTCTGCGCCCGAGCGCAATCGCTATGCCTATCAACTCGAAGGCTATGATAAAGGCTGGACCGATACTGATGCCAGTCGCCGTTTGGCCAGTTATACCAATTTGCCGCCGGGACAATATCGCTTGCGCTTGCGTGGCTCGAACCGCAATGGCGAGTGGAACCCGAAAGAAAAAGTGATCGATGTGCTGGTTATGCCGACCTGGTATCAAACCTGGCTTTTCCGCCTCGGGCTGGTGTTACTCTCGCTGGCGGCGGTGTATGCTCTGGTGCAAGGGCGTACCCGCTATTTGCGCCAGCGGCAAACTGATTTGGCGCATGAAGTGCAGCAACGGGTACAGGAATTGAACCTCAAGCAGCAGGAGCTATTGGATACCAATCGTGAATTGGCCGGAGCCAATGCCGCGCTCAATGAATCCAATTCGGCGTTAAGCCACGCCAATAGCGGTTTGGCCTTGTCGGTTGAAACCCTGCGTCAATTGGGCGATATTGGGCGTGACATCACCGCCAACCTGGAAGGGGAGAAAGTGTTTTTGGCGCTTTACCAATACGTTGGTGCTTTGCTCGATGCCGATGCCCTGACCATTTATCGGCTCAATGAAGCCGGGCAATGTCTGGATTTGGCGTTTGGGCGTGAAGATGGAAAAGACTTTCCGTCCCGCATTGTTGCGCTTGATTCAAAGACTTCGATTACCGCGCGTGTGGCACGCGAGCGCGAGCAGTTAATGCTCGAATTTGAAGCGGGGGTAGAGGCAGCCAGCCATATACCTGGTACCCGCTACATGCTCAGTTGTTTGTATGCCCCCTTGATTGTGGGGGAGCGTTTGTTGGGCGTGATGTCGGTGCAATCCCACCTGGCACACGCTTATGGCGAGCGTGAGCGCCTGATTTTTCGCACCCTTTGCTCGTATGGTGGGATTGCGCTGGCCAATGCCGAAGCCATGTCGGCCTTAAGTCAGGCGCAATCGCAACTGGTGCATCAGGAAAAATTGGTGTCGCTGGGCACTTTGACGGCGGGGATTGCGCATGAAATCAATAACCCTTCCAATTTTGCCCATGTGGGGGCCTATAATCTGGGCACCGATTTAACTGGCCTGGAAAGCTATTTAATGCGCCTGGCTGGCAATGATACGCCGCCGCAAGTAATGAAGGCATTAAATGAACATTTTCAGCGCTTGCGCCAATCGCTCGCCACGATCCAGGAGGGCACGACCCGGATTCGTGATTTGGTGCGTGATTTACGGCGTTTTTCCCGCCTCGATGAAGCCGATTGGCGGGTGGCGGCACCGGGCGAGAGCTTGCAGGCCACGATCAGCCTGGTGCGCACCCAATACGCCGATCAACTTGAAATTCGTTGTGATTTGCAAGCCGACCCTGAAATAGCGTGTTGGCCAGCGCAATTGAATCAGGTCTTTATGAATTTAATCGTCAATGCCTGTCAGGCCATTACCATGCGCCCACCTGAACAACAACAAGGCCGGCCGGGCTTGTTGCAAGTGCGCAGCCGTTTGGATGGCGAGTGGTTGGTGCTTGAATTTGAAGACAACGGGGTTGGCATTGAAGCGGCCATTATCAAGAAAATTTTTGATCCTTTCTTTACCACTAAAACCGTGGGTGACGGAATGGGCATGGGCTTGTCGATTGTGTTTGGGATTATTTCCAAGCATAAAGGACAAATGACGGTGGATTCGGTGCCGGGGCAAGGTAGTTGCTTTACCCTGCGTTTGCCGCTGACGCAATGAGGCCATTGTGAGAACCGACCAAATTAATCGATCAGGAACACGCCATTCGGCCGTCGTTGTGCTGCGGTGCATGCTGATCTGTCTGGTGCTGGTGATGTCGGGAACAGCTCAGGCAGATACGCCCGACAATTCGCGTTGGGAACAACTGGCCAATACGGTATTTCGCCATTGGACCATTGACCAAGGTTTGCCCCATCCTGATGTGAAGTCGATTGCCCAGGACCGTGCCGGATTCTTATGGTTTGGCACCGAGGGTGGTCTGGCGCGCTGGGATGGCTATCGCTTTCGTCACTGGCAGCCCGATCCCGGCGATTCCGGCAGTGTGCCTGACAACTTTATTCAAACCTTGTTTGTCGATGCGCGCCAGCGGCTATGGGTTGGCACCAATGGTGGTGGTTTGGCGCGCTATGATGATCAATCCGATCGTTTTGTGCGCATCCCAACCGGGCCAAACGGGGTCGCCCATGTGCATGTGATGGCCATGGCCGATGATGGTGCCG
Organism: Janthinobacterium lividum; assembly: GCA_945864765.1. Classification (GTDB taxonomy): domain Bacteria; phylum Pseudomonadota; class Gammaproteobacteria; order Burkholderiales; family Burkholderiaceae_D; genus CAMBDR01. Next base: position 5,029 of record CAMBDR010000056.1, read on the forward strand.
GTGGCCTTTGGGTTGGCTCGCGTGGCGGGCTTGATCATTTGTCGCCGACCGGGGAAAACTTGGGGCGGCAAGCGCATCATACGGCAGAGTCCAACAGCTTGCCTGCCGATCAGGTGAATGCGTTATTGCGCGATAGGCAAGGCAATTTATGGATAGGTAGCGAAAAAGGTTTGCGGCACCAGCAAGGCAAGTCGGCGCGTAGCATTCATTTGCCGCATGCCGACGCCAACAGTATGGGTGTGGTCAGCCTCAAGCAAAGTCAGGATGGAAAAATCTGGATCGGCACCCGGGAGCACGGGGTATTTTGGCTGAACCCGGATTCAGATTTGCCAGCACAGGCGCTGCAGGAACCAGGCAAGGATCAAAGCCTGCAGCATGCCACCATTCAGACCATAGAGGAAGTGCGGCCCGGTCAATTGTGGTTGGGTAGTGCTGGACAGGGGGTATGGGTGGTCGATACCCAAACCCTGAGCAGCCACCGCCTGCGCCATCATGCCGGTTTGCCTGGCAGTTTGGCCGATGATACGGTCTGGTCGATGTGGCGTGATCAATCGGGTTTGCTGTGGCTTGGCGGTCAGCGTGGCGTCAGCCAATATGATGCCAGCCAAAGCGCGGTACGCAATTTGCTTGGCAATAGCGGCCAGGTCAACAGCATCGTCGATACCGATGTGACCTCGGTAGCGGTCATGCCCGATGGCGCGATTTGGCTGGGTTTATTGAGTCAGGGCATACAGATTATCAATCCTGCGCTGAACCGGATCACATGGATGCGGGCCGACGGGAAGAATGCGCAATCGGCCTTGCCGCCGGATCGAATTTTTGCCATCACCGCGCCCTTACAGGGGTGGGCTTATATTGCAACTGATCGTGGCTTGTATCGCGCCAATATGATCACTCGCCAGGTTCAACGGGTGCCGTTTCTGCCCGTTAGCCCGACTGGCAGTGTACGAACTTTATATCTGGACGGGCAGGTCTTATGGCTTGGCGGTGATGACGGTTTGTGGCAGATCACCCCGGGCGACAACCATGTGCTGCAAGCCGTGCGCCCAGCGGGTGCCGGGCAGTTGAGCCAGCAAGCGGTGACGGTGCTGCAAGCCGATGCGGCAGGCGTGTTGTGGGTTGGGACGCGGCATAATGGCTTGTATCGGTATGACCCCGTTGGGCGCAGTTTGCGCCATTTTCCGATTGAACAGAACCAGCGCGACGGGTTTTCGCACCCCTTTGTGTCAAGTATTTTGATCGATAAAAAAGCCCGTCTGTGGGTGGGGACGCAGGGTGGTGGCATCAATATGTGGGCAACGCCGACGGCTACCGGAGCCGCCCGCTTTGTCAAAATCAGCGTCGCCGAAGGCTTGACCAATTCGCTGGTGGACAAGCTGTTGGAAGATGATTTTGGTCATATCTGGGTCAGTACCGACGCTGGCCTGGTTGTGATTGACGGGCAGAGTTTAAAAGTACGGGCCTTGCAAAAGGGCGAAGGTGGGGCGATTCGGGTCTATTGGGTCAATGCCGGTGTGAAAACGCCGCAGGGCGAATTATTGTATGGCGGCGCGGGTGGTTTGACTGTGGTGCGCCCGGAGCGCTTAAACAACTGGCAATTTCGGCCCCGGGTAGTGGTCAGCAATTTGCTGCTGGGCGGCAAACCGATCTCTGCCGGGCGCATCAATTATTTGGGGGCCGGCGCGCAGCGTCTGGAGATTCAACCCCGCGCCAATAGCCTGGCGCTGGAGTTTTCCGCGCTGGATTATTCGGCCCCCGAGCAAAATCGCTATCGATATCGACTCGATGGTTTTGACCCGGACTGGATTGAAACCGACGCCACCCGGCGTTTGGCCGCCTACACCAATTTGCCGCCCGGCGACTACCACTTGCGCCTGTCCGGCTCGAACCGCAATGGCAGCTGGAATGTGGCCGATCTGGTGGTGCCGATTCGGGTACTGCCAGCCTGGCATCAAACCTGGTGGTGGTATGGTGCTGAATTAAGTGCGCTCTTGCTGGCTGCCTCTACGCTGGTACAGATGCGCACCCGTTATCTGCGCCGACGCCAGAATGAATTGCAATCGCAAGTATGGCAACGGACTCAGGAATTACATCAAAACCAGGCGCAATTGCTGGCTGCCAATGCGCAATTGCAACAGGCGAATTTGGCCCTGAATGAAGCCAATACCGGTTTGGCCAGCTCGGTCAAGCGCTTGCATTTGGCGCAGGCGCAATTGGTACAACAAGAAAAATTGGTGTCGCTGGGCACACTCACGGCAGGCATTGCCCATGAAATTAACAACCCTGCCAATTTTGCCCATGTCGGTGCCTATGTGTTAAATAGCGATTTGCAAGAACTCCAGCAATTTCTGTTGCAATTGGCAGGCGATGAAGCCAGCCCCGAACTGATCAATCTGTTGCAGCAGCGTTTTGATAAATTGCACCAGTCGCTGGCCACCATCAGTGAGGGTACTTGCCGGATTCGTGATTTGGTACTCGATTTACGCACCTTTTCGCGCCTGGACCAAGCGGATTGGAACGTGGTGGCCATTGCCGAGAGCCTGCAGGCGACCGTGAATCTGGTGCGTACCCAATTTGCCAGTCAAGTGTCGATTGAGTGCGATTTGGCAGCCAATCCGGAACTGGCATGTTGGCCGGCGCAATTGAATCAAGTCTTCATGAATTTGATCGTCAATGCCTGTCAGGCCATTGTGGCGCGGCCAGCCGAACCATCGGACCAGCGCCCCGGCCTGCTGGCCATCCGGAGTCGGCTTGATGGCGGGTGTTTGGTGCTGGAGTTTGAAGACAATGGTTGCGGGATTGCGCCCGAGCATTTGGAAAAAATCTTCGATCCTTTTTTCACCACCAAAACCGTGGGCGAAGGTATGGGGATGGGTTTATCGATTTCATTTGGTATTATTGCCAAACATTGCGGTAAGATAAGCGTGCGTTCCGTGTTGGGGCAAGGTACGTGTTTTACCGTGACTTTGCCTTTGAGTCAATAATCACCATTTGCATTCAAATAAAAGACAGGGAGAAGGTGTGGCAATAGGCCGGGGTAACTCATTTCGTACACAGTTGTCTCACCATAGGGCATGGCATTGGGCATGGCTGGCATGGTTGGCATGGTTGGCATGGTTGGTATACCTGCTGTTGAGCTGTTGCGCTCACATTGCTTTGGCCGCCGCACCCGGCCAGGATCGTGCTGACTTGGCCAACCTGGCCGATACCCTGTTCCAAAACTTGAGCACTGAAAACGGCTTGCCCAGTTCCAGCGTGACGGCATTTGCGCAAGATGGCGCGGGCTTTATTTGGATCGGCACTCAGGATGGGTTGGCGCGCTGGGATGGTTATCGCTTTCGCACTTATCAACCCAAACCCAAAGATAACACCAGCCTGCCTGGTAATTTGATTATGGCGCTCCATACGGATAGCTTGGGGCGGCTCTGGGTTGCGGCTTTGGGTGGTGGACTGGTGCGATATGATGCTAATATCGATGGCTTTGTGCGCCTTGCTGCACCGCTTATTGATCGCAGTTCGGTGTATGCGCTGGAAGATGATGGTGCCAATGGGCTGTGGGTTGCCACTTGGGGGCAAGGCTTACATCATGTCAGACACGATGGCCGCATGCGGCAATTGCGCCATGATGCCAAAAATCGTGCCAGCCTGCCCAGTGATTTTGTCGGTGCGCTGTTGCGTGACCGCCAAGGTCGGCTTTGGGTCGGTACTGATCAAGGTCTGGCCTATTGGGATGGCGAGCGCTTTATTACCCTGCCGTTTCCACAGGAGACGGACGCAGTCAAAACGATTAAATTGGTGCATGGCCTGACGCAAAGCAGTGATGGTCGAATTTGGGTGGGCTGCGAAACAGGTTTGTTCTATATCGAGCCAAATCAATTGACGCTGTTGGCCTTGCCAGGCGGATTGGCTCACGAATCGGGTTTGAGTCATAAAAAGATTGTGAAAATGCAAGAATCTGTGCCGGGTGAGTTGTGGATAGGTAGTGCCGCCAGTGGTATTGCGGTACTCGATACGGTAGCGATGCGCGTGCGCTGGGTGCAACACCAGGCGACGCTACCGGGGAGCCTCGCTGATAATTCGGTAATAACCATGTTGCGGGATCGTTCCGGTTTGATCTGGACAGGTGGTCGCCAACATGGTGTGAGCCTGCATGACCCGACCCAGCGTGCCATCCTGACCTTGCTTGGCAACAGTGGGCGTGGTTTGCGTGATATGGGGGTGTCGGCGGTAGCGCTTGATCCTGCGCTTGGTCTGTGGTTGGGTTCGCCGACCAAGGGCGTCGATATTCTTGATGTCAATAATTTGCGTTTGTCGAACCTGGCCGCCGATGGAAGTCAGATACAAACGCATCTGCCGGAAAGTATCGTGCGCAGCTTTGCCCGCTTGCCGCGTGGTACGGTATTTATCGCCACCGACAATGGCTTGTATCGGCAAACCCGAGCCAGCGGCAGCCTGCAGCGCCTGGAGTTTGTTGGTGCCAAGCCGGGTATGAATGTGTTGGGGCTCCATGTGGCTGGCAATATCCTGTATGTGGCTACGGGTGAGGGCTTGTGGCAACTGGATGTCTCTGAGGATACATTGCGCAATTTAAGCCATGCGCCGGGTGCCGGGGGGCTCAATGGGCAATATCTTACCGTCCTCAGCCCTGACAGCCGGGGTGGTCTGTGGATTGGCAGCGCCAGTGGTGCGCTCCATGTCTTGGATTTGAAGTCGGCCAGCTTGCGCAAAGTGGCATTTAAAAATGAATCATTGGCCGGGTATGTCGCCAGCCTGCTATTTGATCGCCATGGTCGCTTATGGATTGGCACCCAGGGTGGTGGTGTCGGCGTGGTGGCAGAACCTCATGCAAATACCTTGCTTGGAATGAAATATTTTGGCAGTGCTCAAGGCTTGCCGAATTTAATGGCCAACAAATTGCTGGAAGATAAACAGGGCCGGATTTGGGTCAGTACCGACGGGGGCATCGCGCTGATTGATCCCAAAAATGACAGCGTGCGTGCGCTCACGCGTGCCGATGGCGTGGTGATCAACGCCTATTTTACCAACGCTGGCGCGGCAAGTAGCAACGGCGAGCTATTCTTTGGTGGTTCCACAGGCTTGACTGTGGTGCGACCGGAGCGCTTGAAAACCTGGGAATTTCGCCCGCCCGTGGTGCTGACGCAAATTCAAGTGGGCGGCAAAGTCGTGCCGAGCCAGGCGCGCTTGACGATTCCGGCTTCAACCAACAGTTTTGCGGTTGAATTTGCCGCACTCGATTATTCGGCACCGGAGCGCAATCGCTACGCCTATCGGCTGGAGGGCTATGAGGACGCATGGATCGAGACCGACCCGAGCCGTCGTTTGGCGTCCTACACCAACTTGCCGCCGGGCTCCTACCGACTGATGTTGCGCGGTTCCAACCGAAATGGGGTGTGGAGTGAGCCAGACCGGGTGTTGCCGATTGTGGTGCTGCCGGCCTGGTATCAAACTTGGTGGTGGCGCGGTTTGATGGGGGTGTTGCTGGTATTGGCGATTGCGGCGCTGGTGTCTGCGCGAACCCGGTATTTGCGCCAGCGGCAACTGCAACTGGAAGCGCAAGTACAACAGCGCACCGCCGAACTGCATCAAAAACAGGATGAATTGCTGAGTGCCAACCAGAGTCTGGCCGCTTCCGTAGAAACAATGCGCCAATTGGGGGAAGTGGGGCGTGAAATTACCAGCCACCTGGAGGCGCAGCGGGTATTTGATACGCTCTACCAATATGTGTGCAGTTTGTTGGATGCCGGGCTGATCGTGATCTATCGACTCAATAACCAGCAAGATGCGCTGGAACTGGTATTTGGCCGCGAGTATGGTCAAGATCTGGGGCACCGGGTGATTCAACTCGATTCCAGCACCGCCAATGCGGCCCGGGTGGCGCGGCAAAAACGTGAACTTTTGATTGATTTTGACCCCGACCAGGTTGACCCAAGCCATGTACCCGGCACGCGCCGGATGTTATCGGCCTTCTTTGCGCCTTTGATGGTTGATCAGCATTTGATTGGCGTCATGTCTATTCAGTCCGAGCATCGCTTTGCCTATGGCGAGCGGGAATTACTCATTTTCCGCACCCTGTGTGCCTATGGTTCGATTGCGCTCTCCAACGCGCAAACCTTATCGCGCCTCTCGGATGCGCAAACCCAATTAATCCATCAGGAAAAGTTGGCCTCGCTGGGCACCTTGACGGCGGGGATTGCGCATGAAATCAACAACCCTTCCAATTTTGCGCATGTGGGGGCCTATAATTTATCGACGGAATTAGCCGATTTGCATCGCTTTTTATTGCAATGGGCGGGCGATGATACCCCGCCCGAGTTGCTGGCGGCCTTGCAACAGCACTTTGATAAGATGAGTCAATCGCTGGCTGCCATCAGCGAAGGCACCTCGCGCATACGCGACCTGGTGCGCGACTTGCGCACCTTTTCCCGGCTTGACGATGTGGACTGGAAAACCGCCGCGCTGGGCGTTAGTTTGTTGGCGACGGTGAATTTGGTGCGTACCGAGTTTGCCAATCAGCTTGAGATTCGTTGTGATTTGGCGGCCAACCCGGCGTTGGCATGTTGGCCGGCGCAATTGAATCAAGTGTTTATGAATCTGATCGTCAATGCCTGCCAGGCGATTGCCGAGCGGCCACAAGTGCGGGTGCAACAAGAACCTGGTTTGTTGCAAATCCGCAGTGTTTTGGATCATGAATGTTTGGTGTTGGAATTTGAAGACAATGGCATTGGCATGACGCCTGCTGTGGTCGAGCGGATTTTTGATCCGTTTTTTACCACCAAAACCGTGGGTGAGGGGATGGGGATGGGCTTGGCGATTTCATTTGGCATCATCGCCAAACATCACGGCACGATGACGGTTAAATCGTGTGTTGGCGTGGGCACTTGCTTTACGATACGGCTACCGCTGGCACAGCCAGCGGCAGAGATTACTGATACGGCACAATAAATCAGGCACAATGAATC
>CAMBDR010000057.1 GCA_945864765.1 Janthinobacterium lividum
AAAAAAGTAAGCGATGACCATGCACGCTATGGCTGCGGCGGGATGGCAGATACACCTGGCGCAGCTTTAGCCCGCGACAACTCGCGCAATACGCTTTCCGCAATCAAAATATCTTCATGCTCACCGCCTTGCGGGTCTTCGGCGGCTTCGCGTTGCAGGATTTTTATATATTCCCGCATGCCAATGATTGTATTGGAAATTTGCAGTCGGGTCAGGTAGGCCGTTTTAAATTCAGTACTCATAAGTATCCCTTGATAACAACAAACCTGTACACATAAAAAAAGAAAACCTTGGCCACGCCAAGATGGCCGCCAACCAAGACTTGCCCACAGCAAAAATAACCCTTTTCGCTGACAAACTTCGTTAAGCGTTGTTGAACCCAAATCAACGCCCTATAATGGCAGTTTTTATTGAATTGGAATAATAATGGAAATGCGGGTTTTAGTACATAAAAGACTGCGCGACTAAGGAAAATCATGTCTACTGAAATTAATTGGCAAACCGGGACACCGCAAAAACAAGATTTGTACCTTGTAGCAATAAAATTAGGCGAAAATAGCGGCTATTTTGCATTTTCTTCTTGGGACGGCACACAATGGAGCCAATCTTACCCGGAAAACGTCATTGCCTTTTTCTCTGCCAGTGAACTGGTCAAACAAATTGACGTGAAATGGCCGGAACCTGATGTAGTTGAGGCAGACGATGACATCGATCACCCTGCACTTGGTATAGATAATTACGAAGAATAGCGCCCACTGCACGGCCTTTATTTCTCCCTTCACAATTTGACTGGCACATAATGGGACATCCACCGGATTCCGGGTTTTGATGGCTGTCCCGTATTTCCGTCCATTGATGGCTGTCCCGTATTTCCGTCCATGGTCACGAAATAGTTCGCTCAAGTGGTTTGGATTTCCTGTCCGTATGCTACTCTTCACAATCGCATTTCTTGCGCATTGCCTGCGCACTCCCTGCGCATTTCCTGTAAACCGGTTTCCTACCAATAAATGAAAATATTATCCCGTACCCCACCGCTGGTTTTGGTTCTGCTTGCCATCGGCAGCGTGCAACTTGGCGCGGCTTTTGCCAAATCCTTGTTCGCGACCTTGGGGCCGATGACGGTCGTATTCCTGCGCCTGGCTTTGGCTGCGCTGGTATTGCTGCTGCTGGTACGGCCAAACTGGTCGGCTTTACGCGCATCGCAATGGCGTATTACGCTGGGGTTTGGCGCAATATTGGCGCTGATGAATCTGAGCTATTATCTGGCTTTGCAGCGCTTGCCTCTTGGCCTGACGGTCACAATAGAATTTATCGGCCCGCTCACGGTCGCGCTATGGCACAGTCGCCGCGCTTTGGATTTTGTCTGGGTGTTGCTGGCCGCCGGTGGCATCGCTTTACTCAATCCATTTGGCGGCGAGATCGATGCACAAGGGTTTTGGCTGGCCTTGGCCGCCGGGTCTTGCTGGGCGGCGTATATTGTTTTAGGTGAAAAACTTGGCATTACATTGCCGGGTGCCCAGGGCCTGAGTCTGGCCATGACCGTGGGCGCGGTCCTTTTAGTGCCAGTTGGCGTGCATGCCAGTGCCACCATTGCCACGCATTACGCACTGTTGCCAGTGGCATTTGCAGTCGCCATTTTGTCATCGGCGCTACCGTATAGCTGCGAAATCGAAGCGCTGCGGCGCATGCCCAAGCGCGTGTTCGGCATCTTGATGAGCCTCGAACCCGCTGCTGCGGCGCTGATTGGTTTTGTGGTTTTGCACGAGGTGTTGAGCAAGATGCAAATACTGGCCATCGTGATGGTGATGATCGCCAGTTACGGCACGGTGAAATTCGGGCAATCAGACGGCGCTGCCAGCACCGATTTGTAATGCCGATTTGTAATGCCGATTTGTAATACCGATTTGTAATGCATGTCGTTGCGGCAGACGATGACATCGATCACCCTGCGCTTGGTATAGCTAATTACGAACAATAGCGCCCACTGCACGGCCGCCAGGGGCGTCCCTGCCAGCAATGGCAGGGACTTACGACCTTCTTTACGCGCGCATTACTCGCGCTGGCAGGGCAATCAAGCCGCAGTTTTACGACGACGCAGCGCCGCCAACATTGCCAGGCCACCGATCATCATTGCATAGGTCGAAGGTTCAGGAATGGCAGCAACGGCATCATTGGTGCGGAAAATGGCATAGGTGCCATCGCTTGAACTTGGGTCATTCCAGCCATTTGCCAAGCCAAGAGTATCGTGCCAGATCCATTTGGCATTAGGGTCGTTCACCCTTGCACCCCAAGGGCTGGCATTGTAGTCGGTTTGCGCCAAAGGATTGGCCCAACCACCTGCCGCAACATTGGCTGCGACACCGGCTTGGCTGACGTTGTTGTTGGGCGAAACGATGTATTTCCAACTATTGATGTTTGAGTACAGCGCGCCAACGGGTGCACTAATTGCGGCTTGCCATGCTTGTGGGCCGCCTTGATCCCGGGCTGCCACGTACAAATAATCGCCCGCGTTGACATCAAATGAAAAATTAAAAGCGGTAGGCCAGCTATGGCCTTCACCGCGCAGTACTAAATTAGTGCCAGCGGCATTGCCGGAGTAGAGCCAAAACTCATTGTCGGCGGTTAAGGTGACAGTGGTGTTGCCTGCGTTTGCTGCGGATGCAAAAGCCAAACTAATTAGAAATGCAATTTTTTTCATGTGTCAATTCTCTTTCATGGGTGATTGGTTGGTTTGGCTGCCTGGTGGCCTGCCACAATACTGGTCTGGTGTTTGATACTGATGCATAACACCAATTAGTTGTGCCGGGAGCATCATACCCTATCATCGAATTCAACGCAACACTTTTCCCATTCAATTGGTCTGGCAAAATTCATTCCAATCCCCTCCCCCCATCCATCCACATCCACCCCACAATCCCGGTTACAATGCTTCAAAGCCACCCTTTACGCCCATCATGCCAAAAAACCAAGCACAACCCAGCGCCCACGTCACTGCCTTCAAGCAGCGCTGTGTCGCGCTGGATTTGGAAGTGGGCATCAAGACTGGCCGCATCAACCGCGTAGCCGCTGTCAGTGGCCAAAGCGGACATAGTTTTTCCTCCAAAAAAGCCTTGGCAGACTTGCCCCACCTGGATGCCTTCGCAGCAACAGCCGAGTTTTTGCTCGGCCATAACCTCATCAATTTTGATCTACCCCATCTGGCCGCCGCCAAACCTGATCTGGCCTTGTTAAAACTGCCCGCCATCGATACGCTACGCCTCAACCCGTTGGCCTTTCCGCGTAACCCTTACCATCATTTGGTCAAGCATTATCACGACGGCCAACTGGTGCGCGGCAGCGTTAACGACCCGGAACTGGATGCGCGCTTAACGCTGGACTTGTTTGCCCAACAAATCGACGCCCTGGCCGCGCTGCAAACCCAGGCACCAGACTTGCTATTAGCCTGGCATTGGCTGTGCTGTAGCCCAGGTTTTGGCGCAGGTTTCGATGCCTTGTTCCGCCATCTGCGCAATGCGCCGCGCCCCAGCACCACGGGCGCTGCCGCCAGCATCCTCACGCGCCTCACCGCGCACGGCTGCGCCACCCACGCGGGTGAAATTTTGCAACAGTTGATCAGTAACAACAGCAGTAACAACGCCGACAGCACCAGCCCACAACACTGGGCCATGGCCTATTTATTGTCCTGGCTTACCGTCTGCGGCAGCAACTCGGTACTCTCGCCCTGGGTTTTGCATCAATACCCGCAAACCATGCAAATGCTGCGCCGCCTGCGTGATACCGCCTGCACCAACCCCGCCTGCGCATGGTGCCGCGAACGGCACAACCCGGTAACAGAACTAACCCGCTATTTCGGCTTCCCCGCCTTCCGCCCCGAGCCTGCCGACCTGCAAGGCCACCCTTTACAGCAATCCATTGTCGAATCCTGCATGCAAGGCCGGCACGTGCTGGGCATTTTACCCACCGGCACGGGCAAATCGCTGTGCTACCAGGTGCCCGCCCTGTCGCGCTTTGATAAAACCGGCACCCTCACGGTGGTGGTATCGCCCTTGGTAGCCTTAATGGCGGATCAGGTAGCGGGCCTGGAAGCGCGCGGCATCAACTGCTGCACCTCCATCAACGGTTTGCTCTCGATGCCGGAACGCGCCGACGCACTGGATAAAGTGCGCCTCGGCGATATCGGCATCCTGATTATTTCGCCCGAACAATTGCGCTCAAAATCGATCCGAAAGGTGCTCAAACAACGCGAAATTGGCAGTTGGGTGCTGGATGAAGCGCATTGCCTGTCGAAATGGGGCCACGACTTTCGCCCGGACTACCGCTACGTCGGGCGCTTCATCAAGGAGCGCGCGGGCGAGGCCGCCATACCGCCCATTTTATGCCTCACCGCCACCGCCAAGCCGGATGTGATTTTGGAAATGCTGGGCTACTTCCGCGAGCGGCTGGGCATTGAATTGACGCTGTTTGATGGTGGTGCCGAGCGCAAAAATCTGGATTTTGTGGTCGTACCCACCACCCGCGCCGAAAAGTTTGCCCACGTCCACCAGTTATTGCAAGCCGATTTGGGCGCGCCAGATTCAAGCGCGGGGGAGTCGGACCTCATCGCAGGCGGTGCCATCATCTACTGCGCTTCGCGCCGCCAAACCGAAGAAATCACCCGATATCTGCGCGAAAAAAGCTGGTCCATCGATTATTTTCATGCAGGCTTGCCGCCCGAGCGCAAAAAAACCGTGCAGCAGCGCTTTATCAAGGGCGAACTACGCGTCATCGCCGCCACCAACGCCTTTGGCATGGGTATCGACAAACCCGATGTGCGCCTCGTCATTCATGCCGACATGCCCGGCTCGCTGGAAAACTATCTGCAAGAAGCGGGCCGCGCCGGACGCGACCAAAGCAATGCGCGCTGCGTGTTACTCTCCACCCCGGAAGACGTGGAATGGCAATTCGGCATGTCAGCCCGTTCGCGCCTCACGCAAAGCGAAATTGGGGCGATTTTAAAGTCGCTCAAATCGCTGGACAAAAAGAACCGCAAACACGGCAACCACGGCCCGGTGGTGGCCACCAGCGGCGAAATGCTGCTCGAAGATGACGACGCAAAGTTCCAGCGCGACAGCGCCACCGACGACACTCGCGTGCGCACCGCCATCGCCTGGCTGGAAGAAGCCAGCCTGCTCACGCGTGAAGAAAACAGCGTGCAGGTGTTCCCCTCGTCCCTACGCGTTACCTCGCTGGAAGAGGCCGAAAAGCGCCTGAAAAAAGCCAATCTGTTTCAGGACAAAGCCCGCCCCTTGCTGGCCCTGATTCAAGGCTTGATCCAGGCCGACCCGGACGAAGGCGTTTCCACCGACGAATTGATGTTGGTAGCCGGCCTACCTTCGGACAAACTGCGCGCCGCCCTGCATGACTTGGAACAACTGGGCCTGGTCAGCAACGACACCGGCATTACCGCCTACGTGCATGCCGGAGTAGAAAATTCATCCAAAAAACGCCTGACCAAGGCGGTAGCACTGGAGCAAGCCTTAATCGCCCTGCTGCGCGAACAAGCACCGGACTTAAGCCGGGGCGAGCATTCCGTCTTGCATTTACGCGTAGCCAGCCAACGCCTGAAAGACGCAGGCCACCCGGATGCGCTGCCCGAAAAACTCTGGCGCATCGTCAACGGTCTGGCCAATGACGGGCGCAACCAAACCAGTAGTGACGATGACAGCAATGGCAGCAGCGGCGGCAGCGGCGGCAACACCGGCAACATGGGCAGCCTGCGCATCAAGCGCATCGATGCCGAAACCGTGCAAATTACTCTGCAACGCGAGTGGGGCAGCTTGGAAAAAACCGCCAGCCGACGCCGCAGCGCAGCCCATATCCTGCTGGAACATTGGCTCACCACCTTGCCACCCGGCACGCAAGGCACCGACCTGCTGGCCCAATCCACCGAAGGCAACCTGCACCATGCGCTCAAGAGCGATTTGGCACTGGCGGCGCAAGTACATGACCCGGTTAAACTATGCGACCGCGCCCTGCTGTGGCTGCACGAGCAAGAAGTTATCCGCCTCAACAAAGGCTTGGCCATCTTCCGCCCGGCCATGACGATTCAGTTGGGCGAAAACAGGCAGCGTGGCTTCAAAAAAGACGATTTCGCGCCGCTGCAACTCCACTACGAGCAGCAAGTGGTACAAATTCATGTGATGGCAGAATACGTGCAGCGCGGTTTGCAGCACATGGCCGACGCGGTGCAATTGGCGCTGGAATATTTCCGCCTGGAGCGTGACGAATTCATGCGCCGCTGGTTGCCGGATCGGGAAAAAGAATTGGCGCGCCAAACCACGCCGGCATCCTGGCAAAGCATCGTCGAAGCCTTGAACAATGCCACCCAACAAAAAATCGTCACCGATGAGCGAGAAAAAGCCAATACCCTGGTGTTGGCCGGGCCGGGTTCCGGCAAAACCCGGGTCTTGGTGCATCGCATAGCGTATTTGCTGCGCGTGCAACGAGTCCACCCGCACAGCATTTTGGCGCTGGCGTATAACCGCCATGCAGCGGTAGAAATTAAACGGCGGCTGCATGATTTGATTGGTGACGATGCCCATGGCGTGCTGGTGCTAACCTGCCACGCGCTGGCCATGCGGCTGGCGGGGGTCAGTTTTAGCGGCAAGGGTATGGCAAACCGGGGGCAAAAACGCGGGCCGGGTCGTCCATCAACGAATCTGCAAAACGAGAGCGATATTTTCAAACAGGTGATGCAGGAAGCGCTCGCCTTACTGCAAGGCCAAGGCTTGCCGCCGGACGAAGCGGACGAACAACGCCAGCGCCTGCTGGGGCGCTTTAATTGGATTTTGGTGGATGAATATCAGGACATTGGCCCCGATCAATATGCCTTGATCGCCGCGCTGGCCGGGCGCAGCATGCCCGCAGCGGATGAAGAGCGACGCTTGAATTTATTTGCCGTGGGCGATGATGATCAAAACATTTACGCCTTTGATGGTGCATCGGTCAAATTCATTCGCCAGTTTGAGCAAGACTATGCCGCCAAGGCGGTGTATTTGCTGGAAAATTTCCGCTCGACTGCCCATATTATCGAATGCGCCAATCAAATCATCGCACCCGCTTCTGCGCGCATGAAGCAGGCCTACCCGATCAAGCCCGCCCACACGCAGGGGCCGCGCCCGCTACGTGCCCCACCGGGTGGCGCGTGGGCCAAGCGCGACCCGGTGGCGCAAGGGCGAGTGCAAATTCTGCCCGTCGGGCGCACGCCCGCCACCCAGGCAATAGCGCTGATGAATGAATTGCAGCGCCTGGCCAGCCTTGACCCGGATTGGAACTGGGCCAGCGTGGCGCTGATTGCGCGCCGATGGGAAACCTTGCAGGCACTGCGCAGTTATTGCGAAATCAACGCCATACCGGTGCAAATGGCCAATGACGATGGCGTGCCCGTAGCGCGCCTGCGCGAAACCCAGCAATTGTTGGATTGGCTTAAGCGCGACGCGGGTAAATTGATTCATGCCGCCATGCTGGCCGCGTGGTTGGCCAGCAAACAGGGCCCGTGGTGGGATTTATTGCGACAGGCAGTGGAAGACTATGCGCTCGAAACCAATGACGCAGAGCTACCGCGCGAGCATTTTATCGAGTGGCTCTACGAGTGGGCGCGCGAAGCCAGAAAACGCCAGACTGCGCTGCTACTCACCACCGCGCACCGCGCCAAGGGTCTGGAGTTTGACCACGTGGCGGTATTGGATGACGATTGGGGCCGGGTCGGCAAAAACGAAGACGCCGACGCCCCGCGCCGCCTGTATTATGTGGCCATGACGCGGGCACGCCATACCTTGCTGCTGGGGCATTGGCGTCACGCACCCCATGCGTTTTTGGATCAACTGCCAGATGCGCCCTGGCTATTGCGGCGCGACCCGGTGCCAAGCACGTCGGAACAACCGGATGCACCAGATGCGCCGGACAGACGTTTGCAGCGGCATTATCTGCGTTTGGGTTTGGGCGATGTTGACCTTGGCTATGCCGGGCGGCAAGCGCCGCAGCAACCGGCACACAAGGCAATTGCCGCCCTGACGGCGGGCGATACCCTGCACTTGGTGGCCGATGAGCGTGGCTGGATGCTGCAGACAGCGCAAGACGGGCAAGCACAGGTGGTTGGCAGGCTGGCGCGGGCGTTTGCGCTGCCTGCGGGCATGCGCTGCGCAAGCGCGCAGGTACATGCGCTACTTACGCGCCGGCGCGACGATTCGGAAGCCGAATATCAGGACAAAATGCGCTGTGACGAGTGGGAAGTGGTGTTGCCGGAGCTGGTGCTGGAGCCAATTGCGCCATAAACTCTGTGTGCGTCGCAATGGCAACATTTCAAACGCGACAAAATGCCAAGCCCGAGGCCTCCACTGGCCCGGTTCAGGCTTTCAATGTGATTCCAACGACTTTAGTGCTTGCGACAGATAAGCACATGATGTCATGGAAGAAGTTGAGATGCTATCAAACACAGTATCAGTGAGTGAACAATTTTCAAGGAACTGGAGTAACTCATCCGAATGGCCGGTATCAAGGTCGGCATGCAGCGCCAGGGTACGAAACGCATCGTCGGGAAAACCGGTTAACTGTTTGAAATGTGCAATATCAGCAGCTTGCATGGGATAGCCTTCCAAAGCCAGCAAATACCCAAGAAACATGGCTGGATGATAGTGATATATCCAATAATACTGGCTGCCGGCCAGTGCGGCCACTTCAGCCTGGGGGCGGCGACTTAAAACCTGCTCGCGTGAAACGCCCATGACCTCAATATCATCCAACAGCCACTCTGCATGTTCGACTTCTTCCTCTTTATGCAGGGTAAGGTATTCTGCCAAGCCGCGACAGCCCTCTTCCCCATCCAGCCAGCGACGGTTGGCCTCGTCAATGGCGGCATTAAACAAACCTTCGGTTGAACGAATGATACAATGCAGCATAATTAAGTATTCAACCAACACGCCAGACAAGCGTGGCCCAAACATAAGCTGTTGTACCAGGGGCGAATATTGCATGACCGCCAAATCTGTCTTAAATTTGAGCCGCGCTAACCGGGACATAAAAACTCCTGCAGTAACAGAAAACAAAAAAACCAAATTCGCCAGCGTGCGTGCCAGATTAAATAATACCAACGCTGACCAGCCCCTGTGCCCCGGCTCCCGGATTAAACTTGGCACCCACTGCTGTAGCAATTCTGGAAAATGCCGTACATTCATCATCGGTAACGCTTAAAATACCGGTTATTTCATCTGGCGTGAGTGCGGGCGTGCCTGACAGATTCAAGTCTGCCGCAAATAGCTTCAGCGCCTGATCCTGGTCGGTTTTAAACGCTGCACGAAAGGTTGGATTGATTGCCTCCAACTGAATCACTGTCAAGGCATTAACTGTACTCATTTTATTCTCCCAATTGAATTAAAAATTGTTTGGCATGGTGCCACACGCTGCATTGTCACCATTTTTATCGATTTTAACAAACCCATGCTCGCTAAAATAATGTGTGACGCTTTAGCATATTGCCATGCACAGAATCAGTCAAGTTTTTATTTTTTTGCATAGTCAACGATAAAAAAACACACGCTCAACAAACGCCACACTGCATCGCCGCCCCGTCAGCAAGTTTGATGAAAATTCTTGACAGATCGATGAAAGTGGGTTTTCATGGATCACCCCCCACTTCTTACTGACAGACTGGCCATGACACCCGCTTCCCATGCCTTACTGATCGTCCCGCCTTTTGCCAATATCTGTCGCCCGGCCCTGGGCGTGCATGTGTTGCAAAGCGTCGCCAGGGCACAAGGTTTGCGGGTCGATATCCTGTATGCAAACCTGATTTTTGCGTCATTGTTAGGTGAAAACGAATATGAATCGATTTGCAATTTCAATATGACGGCATTTTTAGGGGAGCGCATCATGGCATGGTTGGCCTTTGGCGCGCCGCCCCCTGAGCTCGATGATTTCAACCGGCAAAGTCATATCACGCCGCCACTGGACCATCAGCGACTGCGTTCTGCCTTTGACGCATGGCAGCAGCAAACGATGGAGCAGGTTTGTCAACAGCCCTATACCTGCATTGGTGTTTCCAGCACGTTTGAACAAACCAATGCGAGTTTGGTCTTGCTTCGGGCCTGTCGCAAAATCTGCCCGGAAGCCAAGCTGCTCATCGGCGGTGCCAATTGTGAAGATGTGATGGCCGAGGGCATTGCCGCTTACATGCCCGAAGTCGATCATATCTTTTCCGGCGAAAGCGAATTAATCTTCAGCGCGTTCTTGAGCAACCCCGAGCCTTGGGCTGGCCAAAAAATCATCCGCAGTCAGCCCAACGAGGCGATCAATCAATTGCCGGAAAATGACTATTCGGAATATCGCCGCCAATTTGCCCAATGGCTGCCAGCTTCCGAGCTATCGAAGGTGCAGGAAATAGCCTATGAATCCAGCCGTGGCTGTTGGTGGGGGCAAAAAAATCACTGCACGTTTTGTGGCTTAAACGGACAAGGCATGGGGTTTCGGGAAAAAAGTGCCGACAAGGTGTTTTCCGAACTGGTCTCACTGCAAAAGAATCAACAGGCATCGTATATCATGATGACCGACAATATCATGCCCCGCGCCTATTTCAGCACCCTGTTGCCGCGCCTGGCACAGGCGCAACTGGGTTTGCATATATTTTACGAGCAAAAAGCCAACATTGATTTGCCCAAAGCGATCTTGTTAAAGCAGGCCGGGGTTGACCACATCCAGCCGGGCATTGAGGCCCTACATACCGAATCGCTGAAACTGATGAAAAAGGGCATCCGCGCCAGGCAAAATATTGCCTTGCTGCGCTATGCCCGCGCATTAAACATCAATGTCACCTGGAACTTGCTGTATGGCTTCCCCGGAGAACAGGCGTCATGGTTTGCCGAGGTATTGCAGCACCTGCCTGCGCTGGGTCATTTACAGGCCCCGGTCGGACTGTTTCAGATCAATATTGACCGTTTCAGCCCATTTTTCACCTCGCCTGCGCAATACGGCTTTTCCAATTTACGGCCCCATGCCAATTATGCGGCAATCTTTCCCGGCCACCCGGATCTGGCGAAAATTGCCTATCATTTTTGCGCCGAAGCCAGCACCCCAACGCTGGCCGACAGCCCGATTTTGCCGGCGCTGGAGCTTGCCATCGCGGATTGGATGCAAAGGTGGCAAAACGTGAGGAGTCGGCCGGGTTTATATATTATGCAAAACAAGGAAGATCAATACATCCTGATTGACAGCCGCAGTTGGCATGCGCAAGTGAAAACGCAGCTTCTGAGCCATGCACAGGCGGTGGCTTGTTTGGTCGAAAGCAAAAAAGCCAGCGCCGAAACTACCTGGGCGCTGGAACAAGGCACCGTCATTGAATTTGACGATACATTTATCCCGCTGGCCGTTGCCGACCCGCAAATCATGTTGCGCTTTGAACGTGAGTTTGCCAAGAGCCCGGCGCTGATCGAACTAAAATTAAGTCATGCCGCTTAAATTGCATGGCTTCAAATCTTGATTTGGCTACACCCAAGCGGCATTTTTAAGCAGCATGCGCATCTTTCAAATTAACCAAAACGCCGCCCTTTGGCACCAGAAAAGATCGGTTCACTTCTGTTCCTGCAATGGCTTGAATCGGATCGAACTTGCAGCGGTATAGCAGCACCGCAACCGTGAGTTTGATGAGATGAAGCGCAAAGGTCATGCCAAGGCAGCGGCGGATGCCGCCGCCAAAGAACACATGTTTATAAGGGTCCGGGTGGATGCCAAAAAATCGTTCCGGTTTAAACAGAAGAGGCTCGGGATAATAGTCGGCACGGGTATGGATCAAGTGCATGCAACTCAATACCATGGTTCCTTGCGGCAAGCAATAATCACCTATTTGCAAGGGTTGAATTAAAAGGCGCGCCGCAGAGTTCAGCAGTAAGGGGCTCAAGCGGCAAGCTTCGTGAATCACTGCGTCCAGATAGCGCAGTTGATCCAATTTTTC
>CAMBDR010000058.1 GCA_945864765.1 Janthinobacterium lividum
GGCCAGCCTGCCGGCGCACTGGCTCAAGCTCGACCCGGCCCACGCTGATGGACTGAGCCATGGCTGGGTCAAGAGCATAGCCCAACCACAGCCAGACCAAATTTGGCTGGCCACCATGGGCGGCGGCATGAATGTGGTGGATGCGCGCGACGGTCGGGTGCTGCAGCGCTTGCGCCATGATCCGCTGGTGCCGGGCGGTCTGGCCCTGGATGAGGTTGGCGCACTGTTGCGCGACCAGTCCGGCTTGTTGTGGGTGGGCACCTGGGCGGGTGGCTTGCAGCGGCATTATGCGGGTAACCCCGGCAGTAACTCCGCTGGTAACCCCGCCAGTAACCCCGCTGGTAACGCCGCCAGTAACCCCGCCAGTAACCCCGCAGGCCAGCGTGCTGGCAGCCGCGCCATTCGCCTGTTGCGCCATGGCTTGAGCACGGGCGGCTTGAGCCAGCGCGATGTGCATGCCATGCTGGAACTGGAGGATGGCAAAATATTGGTAGGCCTTGGTCACAATGGCATCGACATCATTGATCGCCAGCGTGGCTTGCTTGGTGGCTATCGGCCAAAGGTTGGCCAGAGTGGCGCGCTGCCGGATGAAACCATCAATGCGCTGGCGCAAACCCCGGATGGCACACTGTGGGCGGCCACCTTGCACTCGGGTGTTTTGCGCCGCCTGCCAAACGGACGCTGGCAAGCCCCGGCCAGCGACTGGCCCAAGGCCCCGGCGGTGCGCCTGTTGCGTGCGCGCGATGGGCGCTTGTGGGTAGGCACCACCAGGGGCTTGCTGCGCTGGCAGCCACAGCGCCAGCGCTTTGAAGCGGTTGCGGCGCTGGATGGCAGTGTGGCGCAATTTAGTGTCAATGTAATGTTGGAAGATGCCAAAGGCGGCATCTGGGTTGGCACGGAAACCGGCTTGCGGGTGCTGCAGGCGGGCCAATCCGGTTTGCGGGCGATACGGCATGACCCATCCGCAAGCGGCAGTTTGCGCAGTGATCGGGTTGGCGGTTTGTTGTTTGATCATCTGGGCCGACTTTGGGTTAGTACCAGCCTGGGTTTGGATCGACTCTCATCCTGGGATGGTCAGCACGCCCGCTTTGAGCATATCGGCCCGCTGGCTGGCGCGCCTGAACTTCGCCCCGGTGCGAATTTGCTGGAAGACGCAGCCGGGCGGATTTGGGCTGGCAATACCGTCATTGATGTCGGGCAAGGACGCATTTATGGGGTCAACAAGGCGGACGGTTTTGATATTGGCAACCGCTGGGCCGGGGCCTATGCCAAAACCAGGGACGGCTTGTTTTTGTATGGCGGCACCGAAGGCATGGCGATTGTGGACCCGGCCCAATTTCAGCCATGGGACTATCAGCCGCCGGTGCGGGTTACCGAACTTAAAATTGATGGCAAGGCGGCACCCGGCAACTTGCTTACGGCGGGGCCGGGTTTGATCCTGCACCCGGAGCAGCATAATTTTTCCATCGAATTTGCGGCGCTCGACTATTCGGCTTCGCAAAAAATCCGCTATTCATATCGACTGCAAGGTGGGCAGCAAGACGAAAAAATGGAATGGCTTGAAACCGATGCCGAGCACCGCACTGCCAGCTATGGCAATCTCGCCCCCGGCAGCTATGTGCTACAGGTGCGCGCCAGCAACCGCAATGGCGAATGGAGTGCGCAGCAATTGGCGCTGCCGATTCGGGTTGTGCCTGCTTTTTGGCAAACCATATG
Source organism: Janthinobacterium lividum (assembly GCA_945864765.1). Classification (GTDB taxonomy): domain Bacteria; phylum Pseudomonadota; class Gammaproteobacteria; order Burkholderiales; family Burkholderiaceae_D; genus CAMBDR01. The sequence continues at coordinate 1,717 of CAMBDR010000058.1, forward strand.
GTTTTTTGCCTTGGCGCTGTTGTGCTCGGGCGCGGCCCTGTATGGCGCGTTTCGCTGGCGCGTGGCCCGCTTGCGCGCCAAAGCGCACGCCATGCAAAACCTGATTGATGCGCGCACCGCCGATATGCTCAAACTGGCAGCAATCGGCCAGGAACTGACGGCCACGCTGGATATGGAGCAAGCTTTTGAACGGGTTTATGATCAAGTCATGGCGCGGCTGGATGCCGACGTATTCCTGATCGGTATGGTTGAATTTGGCAGCATTAACTTCGCCTACGTCATCGAACATCGGCAGCGTTTGCCCAAGGTGATTCTGGATTTGGATGAGACGCATTTTCCGGCGGTATGGTGTGTGCGCGAGCAACGCGAGTTCATCGTCAACAGCCATCAGGAATTGCTGGCGTTTTTGGGTGATAACTTGCCGCCTGTGAGTGGTGATCCGATGGAAACCGTGGTCTACCTGCCCTTGCTGGCTGGCAAAAGCGTGATTGGTTGCCTGTCCGTGCAAAGCCCGCAGCCCAAGGCCTACAACCAGAACCAGCTTGAATTTTTGCGCGTGCTGGCCAGTTACACCGCCATCGCCTTATCCAATTCGGTTGCGCATAAAGACGTGACGCAATCGCACGAAGAGCTGGCCGCTGCGCTGGATTTTTTGAAAGATACGCAAGCCAAGCTGATTCAAGCCGAGCGGCAACAACTGTCGCTGGATCTGCACGACAATCTGTCCCAGACCATGACCGGGGTTTTGCTGCAACTCGATACCGCGCGCGAGGCCTTGATGGGGGAGGGTGAGATTGATATGCCCATCGGGCCGGCTGTGGATCGGGGCCACGCCGGTTTGCCATATGTGGAGCGGGCGATTGAACTGGCGCGTGATGGTATTGCGCAAACCCGGCACCTGCTCAATCAATTGCGCAACAAAAAGGGCAAACCGGCCCCGATCAATCTGATTGACGCGCTACGCCGTGACTTGCCGCGCCTCACCGTGGGCACGCCCATTCAGGTGGCGGTGGAACAGCAGGGCCAGCCGGTGTTGCTCAGCGCGGCGGTGGAACTGGCCTTGTTTCGCGTGGCGCAGGAAGCAGTGACCAATGCACTGCGCCACGGCAAGGCCAACAAAATTACGCTGCTGCTGGGCTACGAAAATGCCAGCGTGGTGCTGACGGTGGTGGATGACGGTTGCGGTTTCGACCCGGCATCGCCTGCCATGGTGCCAGGCATTGGTTTGTTTGGCATGCAGCAAAGGCTGGCCGAATTGCACGGCAGGTTTGCGATTGATAGTGCGCCCGGCAAGGGCACTTGCGTTACGGCCAGCTTGCCGATTTTATAGCCCTGGCCGGGTGTTTGTATTGCCCGGCAAGGCCAACTGGATTACAATCGATCAAAATTGGGCAATTTCAGCGGGCAATTTCAATATCCATTACTTTATTACTTTTAAGGAATAGCCATGTCAACCGTCTTGATAATCGGAGCATCACGCGGAATCGGTCTTGAATTAGTACGGCAATATTGTGCCGATGGTTGGAGCGTCATCGCCACGGTGCGCAAAGCGGGCGATGCGGCCAGCCTGGAGCAACTCGGGGCGCAAACCCGCTTGCTGGATGTCACCGACTCCGGGCAATGTATCACCTTCGCGGCCAGTTTGCACGCACTGCACCTGGATGTGGCAATTCTCAATGCCGGCATCTTTGGGCCGGAAAACGACCCCATGACACCGCCCACGCAACACGATTTTGATGCCGTCATGCACACCAATGTGCTGGCCGCCATGTGGCTGCTGCCGCGCATCGGCCCTTTGGTTGGCGCTGCACACGGCAAATTGGCGGTGATTTCGTCCGAGATGGGTTCACTCACTACGCGCACCTATTCATATGCCACCCTGTATCGCGCCAGCAAGGCGGCGCTCAATTCGGTGTTGCTGGATGCGGCGCAACACCTGGCCCCGCTGGGTGCATGTTGCGTCAGCCTGCATCCGGGTTGGGTGCGTACCGATATGGGCGGGCCGGATGCGGATATTGCGGTTGAAGAAAGCGTGAGCGGGATTCGCGCTACCCTGGCCGGGTTGACGGCGCAGGACAATGCGCGCTTTTTAAATTATGATGGTACGGCCCTGGCTTGGTAGGCGGGGTAGTCAAGGGCACTAAAAATGAAACACAAACCGAATAAAATATTGGCCGTGTTGTTGGCACGGGTGTTTGACCCCTTGCTAGCCTTGAATTATGTGAGGCAGCCATTAAACGCCCCAACAGGGCTGTTTTTTAATGTTTTTTGCCGTAAAACAACGCGATTTCGCGTAAAATCCGTTTTTCTGATACCTCTTAAAAACGAATTTGCCTAAAAAACCGCCTGCGAGGCATTTTCCCGCACTGCGTGATGCTCGCGTTGCGTGCCCACCAGCCAAGGCATACTGCGCACCTTGCGCATCGCATCCGCGCGCCTTGTAACATGTAATTTCTCCAGCACTTTATGCACGTGATGTTTTACCGTTGAAATACTCAGGTTGAGTACCCGCGCAATTTCTTTGTTCGATAAGCCATGCCCCAGTTCGCGCAATACTTCGCATTCGCGTGCAGTTAAGGCCTGGTCGGTGGGGGCGATAGCGGGGCTGGCGGGTTCGCGGTACAGGGCGCGTAATAATTCTGCCGCGACTTCGGGTGGACAACGCAAACGCCCGGAAATGGCATCGTCGATGGTATTAAAAAATTGATCCAGCCCGGCATCTTGCTCAGTATAACCAGAAAACCCGGCTCGGCCACAATCAACAATGGTTTTGTGGGCAGGATGCAAACCCATTGCCAGCAAAATAACCTGTGGCCATTGTGCCGCAATTAAACGAACTTCCTCCATGGCAATGCCGTGCGCCACGTCGATCAAGACCAAATTGATCGGCACCAGCGTCATGGCTTCTTGCAGATGCGCAAAATTGGCGACCACGGTCGCAACCGATAAATCATGCCGAGTGTTTAGTGCTGCAGCCAAGCTGTCGCCAAAGACACGGACAGGTGTTAATACGGCAATTTGCATTCCAGTTTCCTTTGTGGTGGTAAAACAAACTGTAAAGGGCTAGCGTATTCAAACAAGTTATTTTGGATGGGGAGTGGCGTTTGATAAACGAAAATAGATTGTAACGGCTTGTGCCAAAATTAGCCAAGCTATTTTTGGATTTTTGGGGTGGCAAACCGGGATTAGTTGGTTTTAGGGGACGCCCAAGGGCGTGGCTGGCGTGCATCGCTTCATTTTCCCGAAAACAATCGTGCTACCATGGCATGACCGTAATGAGGTGCTTATGTATCGATTCTGCGACCCCCAAATTGGCATTGGCATATGCCTTTCTATGCTGTCGTCCAGCCCTTGGGGAATGCTTGTGTTTAAGCTATTTGGCCAGCTGTTGCTGGCGGCTATCGCCTTGTCGTTGGCTGTTGCGCCTTTGGTTTATTGTGCTACGTTGCCCACTGATGCCAAGCAAAATCCACAACGCTGGCTGCCGCTGGCTGACAACGTATTTCAACACTGGCTCACCGAACAAGGCCTACCCCATTCCGCTGTGACTGCCTTGGCGCAGGATGCCAGCGGGTTTTTATGGATCGGCACCCAGAGCGGCTTGGCGCGCTGGGATGGCTATCAGTTTCGCAGCTTTAAATTCGATGCGGTTGATGCTAACAGTTTGCCCGATAATTTTGTCCGTGCTTTATTTGTCGATCACCATGGCAAGCTTTGGATCGGCACCAATGGCGCTGGTCTGGCCAGTTTTGATGTCGAACAGGAGCGCTTTATCCGCTATCCGGTCGGCGCGGCTGGTGTCAGCCATCAAACCATTTACAGTATTGTCGGCGATGGCGCACAAGGTTTGTGGATCGGCACCCGAATCGGGCTGGATCATGTGCCACTGGCGCTTGCGCCGCAAGGTGTTGGTTCCGCTGTCGGCCCAGGCATTGGTATTAGCAGTGGCAGTGGCATCTTGCATTGGAAGCAAAATCCCGACGATAAACTGGCGATGCCCAGCGATACGGTGCGCGCTTTGTTGCGCGCACAAGACGGTAAATTGTGGTTGGGCACGCCGCGCGGGATGTTTTATCTCGATGTGAACCGTAACCGTTTTGTACCACTGGTGCTGCCTGTCGAAGTGAATGAAGCGCCCAATGTGGATGCCCTGCTGCAAGCCCGTGATGGCATGATCTGGATCGCTACGCGCGGCCAAGGCATGTATCGCTTTGACCCAAAAACCGGACAAGTCATTGTCTTGCATGAAAACACGGCGGGCGTTCGTGCTGCGGGCTTTGGCGACAGCCTGGTCAGTGTGGCTGAAGCTGCCAATGGAGAAATTTGGTTTGGCACCTACGGTGATGGCATGATTGTGGTCGATAGCGTCAGCTTGCAAACCCGCCGCATTCGGCATGATGCGAGCGTACCAACGAGTTTGTTGAACGACCGGGTTTGGGCCATCTTGCGCGATCGGGCCGGTTTGTTGTGGGTTGGCACCCAACGTGGTTTAACCCGGCATGACCCAAATCATCCGGCGATTTTAAGTCTGTTCGGCAGCGCCATCCGCAGCGATGGTTTGCCCGATAGCGGCGTGACCGCGATTTTACCCATGCCCGATGGCAAAGTCTGGCTCGGTGCGGGCAGCCGTGGCGTGACGATGGTTGATCCGCAGTCACCGGAGCCACGCCAGTTGCGCTGGCTGCATGCCGATGGCCGTTTTCCCGAAACGTCCTTACCGCAAATGCAAATTCATGAATTTGCCATCCTGCCGAATCAGGATGTGCTCATTTCCACCGAAAACGGTGTCTATCGGGCCGATGCCATCGGCAGCCGGGTGCAAAAACTGCATTTGCAAATGGGCGATGCGGCAGACCGGGCTTCGGTTTTGCATGTGTATGCGGGCCAGCTTTGGTTGGCCGGGCAAGATGGGGTCTGGCAAGTGGATTTGAAAGAGTTAAGTGCCAACCAGCCGAGCCATAAAATTGTGATGCGGCGGCCCCCCGGTTTGGAGCCGATGGCGCGCCATGCGGTGACGGTGATGGAACATGATAAGGCGGGCGTACTCTGGATCGGCACCCACACCCACGGCCTGTTTCGCTATGAAGTCGCCAGCCATCAATTGCGCCATATGGTGCCCGAGCCGAATAATGCGCACGCTTTGCGGGTCGGCAATGTGGCGGGTATTGCGATTGATTCGCGCGGCTGGGTTTGGGTTGGCACTCAGGGTGGTGGGCTGCATTTATTGAAGCAAACACGCCAGCAACCCGCGCAATTTGAACGCTTTGGCCAAGAGCAAGGCTTAAGCAATGATATGGTGAATAAAGTGTTGGAAGATGCGCAGGGCCGCATTTGGTTGAGCACCGATGATGGCCTGGCCGTGATCGATCCGCAATCGCTGGCGCTGCGTATGTTGCAACGCGCCCAGGGTGTTGCAATTACCACCTATTGGAGCAATGCCGGTGCCAGGGGTGCGCAGGGGGAATTGCTGTTTGGCGGGAATTTGGGTTTAACCGTGGTGCGGCCGGAATATTTTTCTCCGCTCAGCTATCAAGCCAATCTGGTGTTTAGCAATCTGCAGGTGGGCGGTAAATCGGTGCCGGCGGGGCGCTTTAATTTGTCCGCAGCCGAACAGGCGCAGCGGCCTGAAGCGGTGCTGCAAATTCCCAGTGATGCCAATAGCCTGGCGGTGGAATTTGCCATGCTCGACTTTGCAAGACCGGAGCAGCAGCGCTATGGCTATCGGCTGGAAGGCTTTAATAATGATTGGGTCGATAACGATGCGAATCGGCGTTTGGCGGCGTATACCAACTTGCCACCGGGTGAATATCGCCTGCGCTTGCGCACCAGCCTGGGCGATGGCGTATGGCGTGAGCATGAGCGCGCTTTGGCGCTACGGGTGCTGCCAGCCTGGTATCAAACCATCTGGTTTTATTTGGCTGTGCTGGTGGCCTTGACGGCGATGGTGGCCGCCTTGATTCACGTGCTGATTCACGCGCGCACCCGCTACATGCGCCAGCGCCAGCGCGAATTGGAGCAGCAAGTACAGCAGCGCACGCAAGAATTGCAGCAAAAGCAGGGCCAATTGCAGGAGGCCAATACCGGTTTGGCGCAATCGGTGGCCGATTTGCATCAGGCCCAGGCGCAATTAGTGCAGCAAGAAAAGCTCGCTTCACTGGGTGGCCTGGTAGCGGGCGTGGCGCATGAAATTAATACGCCGCTGGGCACCACCCTGGTGGCCATTACCGGTGTGGCCGATATTTGGCGTGGTTTGCAAGAGCGGCTGACCGGCGGCAGTTTGAGTAGGTCCAGTCTGGAGCAGGCCGCCATTGAAGGCAAAGAATACACCGAGCTGGCCCTGCGTAGCGCCGCCCGCGCGGCGGAATTGATTGACAGTTTTAAGGCCGTGGCGGTCGAGTATGAAAGCGATCAGACGCAAACCTTTGATTTGCTCGACTATTTGTCTGATATTGCCATGCTGGTGCGTTCGCCCATCGATTTGGGTGGGCATCAGCTGGAATTGCAAGTCGAACCCGGCTTGATGGTGCAGATCGTGCCGGAAGCCTTGACCGAAGCCTTAACCCGTATTTTGGCCAATGTGCTCGATCATGCCTTCAGCGCCGATAGCCCCGGCAGGGTGCGCCTGGCAGCGCAACTGGATCAGGCGGGGCTGCTGTGCATTGAAGTGAGTGATGATGGTTGTGGGATTGCGCCAGAACATCTGCCCAAAGTATTTGACCCGTTTTTTAGCACCAAAAGCGGCATGGGCCAGCATATTGGTTTGGGTTTGTATGTGGCGTATAACCATGTGGCGCAGCGTCTTAAGGGACAAATCCGCATCAGCAGTGAAATCGGCAAAGGTACTTGTGTCACCATCCAATTGCGTCACCGCAGTGACGGGGTGAAGCATGTTTAGCCAACATCAAGGCCGCAAGCTGGCGTTGGATTGGGGGCCATGGCGTGCTTGGTTGCGCTTGCTTTACTGGCTGCTGATTGGTCTGTCTGCCACCGTGCCCGTGCCCTTGTGCGCGGCACCCGGTTCGCCCTGGTTGGGGCTGGCGGACAGAGTGTTTAAACATTTGAGCGTGGAACATGGCTTGCCCCATACCTCGGTAACCGCTTTGCTGGAAGATGCGGATGGTTTTATCTGGATTGGCACTCAGGGTGGTTTGGCGCGTTGGGACGGTTACCGCTTTCGGGTCTATCAACCCAACCCCGGCGACCCCGCGAGTTTGCCGGATAACTATATTTCCAGCATGGCGCTGGATCAGCAGGGCCGGGTTTGGATTGGCACCAATAGCGGTGGCCTGGTGCGTTATGACGCCTGGCAGGATCAATTTGTGCGTATTCCGGTCGGGCCGCAAGGCATTAGTCATGTCGCGGTGAGCGCGATTTTACCCGATGCCGACCAGGGCTTGTGGGTGGCTAGCCGGGGTGGCCTGGATCATTATTTTCCGGACAGTGGGCGGGTGCTGCAATTTCGCCATAAGCCGGACGACCCGCGCAGCCTGCCCGGCAATAATGTGCGTAACTTGCTGCGCGATAGCCAGGGCCGCCTGTGGGTGGGGACGAATGAGGGGTTGGCCTATAAGCCCCAAAGCGCGGGGCAGGAGGACCAGTTTGTCAGGGTCAGGATTGCCGGTGTGCCACAGCCAGCGATTTCAAGAATGGTGCAAGGCCGGGATGGTACGATCTGGCTCGGGATTTCGGGAAACGGCGTGTTTTATATTAATCCGTTCAACAGTATGGCACCCGGCGCGCAGCCTGAGCCGCAGCGCCTGCAGCCGAGCCAGGGCAACAGCGCGCAAGACACGATCGAATCGATTCTGGAAGTGGCACCCGGTGAAATTTGGTTTGGCACGCTGGGGCAGGGCTTGCTGATATTGAATAATACGGCCCGGCAGTTGCGGCGTTTGAATCATGACCCCAGCCTGGCGACCAGTCTGGCCGCCAATTCGGTTGGCGCGATATTGCGTGACCGCTCCGGTTTGATCTGGCTGGGCACCCATCGTGGCATCAGCCTGTATGACCCGACTCAGGCGGCGGTTTTGAGTGTGTTTGGTAACCCGAATCGCGCCAACAGCATTGGCGATACCGATGTCACGGCCATGGGCTTGATGCCCGATGGCAAACTGTGGCTGGGTTTGCTGGGGCAAGGCATCAATATAATTGATCCGGTGGCGGATCAGGTGACCCGCTTGCGCGCTGACCCCGAATCGGCAAAATCCGGTTTGCAAGCCAATCGCGTGTTTGCCATTTCCCGCCCCTTGGCTGGCAAGGTGTATATTGGTACGGATCGTGGTTTGTTTCGTGCTGATCTGAATGGTCAAGACTTGCAACACATGACTCTTGCCCCGCGCGACCCGTATTTCTCGGTACGCGCCCTGCTGCAAGACGGGCAGCGACTCTGGGTCGGCGGGGCCGACGGGCTATGGTTGCATGAAGCGACAAAAACCCGACGCGTGCCGGGTACACAAGCCTTATATCACCGCATCATTCATGTGGTGATGCAGGGTAAGGACGGCGATTTATGGATAGGCACCACCGATAACGGCGTCTATCGCTACCATATTGCCAGCGCCAGTTTGCAACATTATGCACCGGAGCCGGCCAGGAAGACGGGTCTGGCGCATGGCAATGTCGCCAATATTTTGCTCGATAGCAAGGGGCGGGTATGGGCTGCCACCCAGGGCGGCGGCTTGAATTTATTGGTGCAAAGCGCAGCACCAGGCCAGTGGCGGCACCTGGGTGTGGAGCAAGGCTTGCCGCATGATTTGGTGAATAAAGTATTGGAAGACAACCAGGGGCAGATTTGGGTCAGTACCGATGCGGGCCTGGCGCGGATCAACCCTGACAGCTTTACCGTGCGCACCCTGCAACGTGCGGAAGGGGTGGTGATACCGGCTTACTGGATTAATTCCGGCGTAAAAACCGCTGACGGAGCAATGCTGTTTGGGGGCGTGGGCGGTATCACGATTGTGCACCCGGAACGCTTGCAAAGCTGGGCTTATCGTCCGCCCTTGGCCGTGACCAGCGTACAAGTGGGCGGCAAACCCTTGCCGCACCATCGCTTGAACCATTTGAAGGCAGGAGACGCCGGGATAGTGCTGCGGCCCGAGGCCAATAGTGTGACGCTGGAATTTTCGGCGCTGGATTATTCTGAACCAGAGCGCAACCGCTATGCCTATCGTCTGGAGGGCTACGACCCCGACTGGATCGCGAGCGATGCGAGCCGGCGTTTGGCCGCTTACACCAATTTGCCACCGGGCCAATATCGCTTGCGTTTGCGTGGCTCCAACCGCAACGGCGTATTCAATGAGCGCGAATTGGTCTTGCCTTTGCGGGTGCTGCCAAGCTGGTATCAAACCTGGTGGTTTCGTAGTGGCTTGCTGCTTGGTTTGGCTGGCTTGGTACTGGCTCTGGTGCAATTTCGCACGCGCTACCTGCGCCAACGTCAGTTCGAACTCGAAGCGCTGGTTGAACAACGCACCACCGAATTACAGCAAAAACAGGCGCAATTGGCCGAGCAAGCCAAACTGGCCGCCTTGGGTGGCCTGGTGGCGGGGGTGGCGCATGAAATCAATACGCCCATTGGCACGGCCTTGATGGCGCTCTCCGGTGCGCAGGAAGTGTGGCAAAAATTTGACAAGGCGCTCGGGGCCGGCCAAGTCACCAAATCCAGTTTGCAGCAATGGGTGCGTGAGGGCGGGGAATATACGGTTTTGGCGCAGACTGCGGCCACCCGGGTGGCTGATCTGGTGGTCAGCTTTAAAGCCATTGCCGTGGGTTCGGAACACGAGCTGATCGTGGCGCTGCCGCTGCAAGCCTGGTTGCGCGATTTGATCACGCTGGTCTGCGCGCCACTGGAAGCAGCGGGAGTCAAGGTGGCGCTGGACGTGCCTGCCGATCTGACGCTGCATATCGCTTGCGCGGCGCTGACCGAAGCACTCACCCGTATCATCAATAACGTGCATGACCATGCATTTGCCCAACCCTGCCCAACCAGCAGCCCGGCTTTGACCATCACGGCACAGCAAGCGGCTGATGGCACTGTGGTGCTGACCGTGCGCGACAATGGCGTGGGCATTGCGCCCGAACATCTGCCCTGGCTGTTTGAGCCATTTTTTACCACCAAAAGCGGCTTGGGCGGCCATATTGGCCTGGGTTTGTATGTTGCATATAATCAAATTACCCAGGGTTTGAAGGGAGAAATCAGGATCGACAGTGTACCCG
>CAMBDR010000059.1 GCA_945864765.1 Janthinobacterium lividum
AGAGCACGCCTTCATGCCTATCGTGGTGAACGTCAAATCGGACGCCGACTACAAAGCCTGGGTCGATGACCAGAAAAAGAAAATGGCTGCCATGGCCGATGACCCGAACAAAGTGTTTACCATCGACGAATTGAAACAGCGCGGCGAAAAAGTCTATAAAACCAATTGCGTGGCTTGCCATCAGGATACAGGTAAGGGCGTGCCGGGTGCGTTTGCCGCACTGGATGGTTCGAAACTGGTGACTGGCCCCAAAGCCGACCAAATCAAAGTTCTGTTGAATGGTCAAAAAACTGGCAAATTCCCGTCTGAAATGCCAGCATGGAAGCAGTTGTCTGATACCGAAATTGCAGCGGTGATTACCTATACCCGCAATAACTGGTCGAACAAGGCAGCCGAAAATATCGTTCAGCCAGCCGAAGTTGTGGCTGCTCGTAAGAATTAATCAGGAGTTTGAAGATATGAGCACTATGGATCACGCCCACGCCCCCGCAGGCCACGACCACCATGACCACGCCCACGACGACCATCACCCGCATGGTTGGCAACGCTGGTTATTCGCTACCAACCACAAAGATATCGGCACCTTATATTTGTGGTTTTCGTTTGTCATGTTATTGTCTGGCGGTGTTTTGGCTTTGATGATACGCGCCGAATTGTTTCAACCGGGTTTGCAGTTATTTAAGCCGGAGTTTTTCAATCAATTGACCACCATGCATGGTTTGATCATGGTGTTTGGTGCGATTATGCCCGCCTTCGTTGGCTTTGCCAACTGGATGATTCCTCTGCAAATCGGTGCTGCTGATATGGCCTTTGCGCGGATGAATAACTTTTCATTCTGGTTATTGCCACCTGCAGCGATTTTGCTGGCGGGTTCCTTCCTGGTGCCGGGTGGTGCCACTGCGGCTGGTTGGACTTTGTATGCACCGTTGTCAACTCAAATGGGTATCGGTATGGACATGGGGATTTTCGCCATGCACATCATGGGTGCTTCGTCGATTATGGGTTCGATCAACATCATCACTACCATCCTGAATATGCGCGCACCGGGCATGACCTTGATGAAGATGCCGATGTTTTGCTGGACCTGGTTAATTACCGCTTATTTGCTGATCGCCGTGATGCCTGTGTTGGCTGGCGCAATTACCATGACCTTGACTGATCGTCATTTCGGCACCTCGTTCTTTAATGCTGCTGGTGGTGGTGATCCGGTCATGTATCAACACATCTTCTGGTTCTTTGGTCATCCTGAAGTGTATATTATGATTTTGCCCGCCTTTGGCATCATCTCGCAAATTATTCCTGCTTTCTCACGCAAGACTTTGTTTGGCTATGATTCGATGGTGTATGCCACCGCGTCGATTGCGATTTTGTCGTTCATCGTGTGGGCGCATCATATGTTTACGACCGGTATGCCAGTGACGGGCCAGTTATTCTTTATGTATGCCACCATGTTGATTGCAGTGCCAACCGGGGTGAAAGTGTTTAACTGGATCGCCACCATGTGGCGCGGTTCGATGACGTTTGAAACTCCGATGTTGTTTGCGGTCGGCTTTATTTTCGTGTTCACCATGGGTGGTCTGACCGGGGTGATTTGTGCGGTAACGCCAGTGGATATTCAACTGCAAGACACTTATTATGTGGTGGCGCATTTCCACTATGTGTTGGTGGCGGGTTCCTTATTTGCCCTGTTTGCCGGTTTCTACTACTGGGGGCCAAAGTGGACGGGCTTTATGTATAACGAAGGCCGTGGCAAGTTCCACTTCTGGGCTTCCATCATTACCTTTAACATCACCTTCTTTCCGATGCACTTTTTGGGCTTGGCAGGTATGCCACGGCGTTATGCGGATTACTCGGCGCAATTTACCGACTTCAACATGATTGCCACCATCGGCGCGTTTGGTTTTGGTTTGAGTCAGGTGTATTTCTTGTTGTTCGTGGTTTTGCCATCGATCAAAGGCGGCGAAAAAGCGGCCATGAAACCATGGGATGGTGCGGAAGGTTTGGAATGGACGGTGCCTAGCCCTGCGCCATTCCACACCTTTGAAACCCCACCAACCGTGCAATAGGAATCGATATGTCGCAACCAAAGAAGTCCAACCTGGCAACGGGATTGATTTTAGCCTCGATCGCAATCGTATTTTTTCTAGGTGTGATTGCCAAACGTATGTGGTTAAGCTAACGTGGCCCTGGATGGATTTACCAAGCGAATCAATGCCACCATGCTCGGCAAGCTGGTGGTGGTGGCAATTGGGATGTTTGGGTTTGGTTATGCCTTGATTCCGGTGTATCGTGCAATTTGTGAGCTAACCGGAATCAATGTTTTGACCGCGCAGGAAGCGAAAACGAGTCGTCATCAAGGGGATATTAAAAATACCCAGGTCGATACCAGTCGTTGGATTACGGTCGAGTTTGACGCCAATGCCAATGTCGGCCCCTGGCGTTTTCGGCCAGTAAAAAATAGCATGCAAGTTCGCCCTGGTGAATTGGCGCACGTGGTGTATGAAGTAGTGAATAAAGAAAATCGCAAGATTGATGCGCAAGCGATAGCCAGCTATGCGCCGCAACAGGCGACGGCTTACTTCAAAAAGATAGAGTGTTTTTGTTTTAAACAGCAAACACTTGGGGCCTATGAAGCAAGGCAAATGCCGGTGTCGTTTTATATTGACCCGGCCTTGCCAAAAGATGTCAAGACGATTACCTTGTCCTACACGTTTTTTGAAATTGCGGGTTTGCACAAGGGATAGAAATTATGCAGGAACCGCAGGATTTGAAACAGGCCAGTCAGCGTAAGCTTGCTTTGGGGGCGACCATCAAAGCGGTATTTTGGTCGTTTTTGGGCATCCGCAGAAAGCGCGATTTGGAACACGATGTGGCCAAGTTGAACCCGCTGCATGTGATTATTGCGGGTGTTCTGGGAGCCGCTTTGTTTGTGACGATCTTGATTTTGATCGTCAAAAGTGTGGTTGCCAAATAGTTGAATAGCGTGAGATTAGTGTGAGATTAGTGTGAATTAGCGGGTAGTTAACCAGTTCAGTTTTTTAGATTGACAGAATCAGGGAGAAAAAAATGAGTTCACAACAGGCAGCGGCACCGTATTACTATGTGCCGAATCCATCAAAATGGCCCGTGCTGGCAGGCATGTCCTTGCTGCTGACAATGGCCGGTGCTTCGGCATGGGTGAATGATATATCGTGGGGCCAATATGCCAATTTTGCCGGTATTGCCTGCATGTTACTAGTGTTGTACGGTTGGTTTGGCGATGCGATTAAAGAATCCGAAGGCGGCTTGTACAATGCCCGTATCGACGTTTCTTATCGTTGGAGTATGAGCTGGTTTATCTTTTCCGAAGTCATGTTCTTTGCCGCGTTCTTTGGTGCTTTATTCTATGCGCGCAGCATTACCATGCCATGGTTGGGTGACCTCGATAACAAGATTCTGTGGCCGGACTTTGCCGCGCAATGGGGCAATATTGGCCCGGCTGGCACGGTGGAAAGCTTTAAAACCATGGGGCCGTTTCCGATTCCGACCATTAATACCGCCTTATTGCTCACCTCTGGCGTGACTTTGACGATTTCGCATCACGCCTTGCGCGCAGGCCATCGCGGCCAAACTGCATTCTGGCTGTTTGCCACTGTCTTGTTGGGTGCGGTGTTTATGGGTTTTCAGGCGTATGAATACATGCATGCGTATAGCGAATTGAATTTGAAATTAACTTCCGGCATCTACGGCTCCACCTTCTTCATGTTGACTGGCTTCCACGGTTTCCACGTGACCTTGGGTGCGATTATGTTGTCGGTGATTTTGTATCGCGTGATGCGCGGCCATTTCACCGCAGATCAACACTTTGGTTTTGAGGGGGCGGCCTGGTATTGGCACTTTGTGGACGTGGTTTGGTTAGGCTTGTATGTGGTAGTGTACTGGCTGTAATCGAATTTGCCGCGATAAAAAAGCCGCACTTGTTGCGGCTTTTTTTGTGATACCCTGCGGACTGCGGCTTTATCGAATCCCGGTTGGATGTATCCAGCCCAGTTTGTACGACACCAGGATAATGGCAAACAGGCAAATCGATAGCGCCACGCGTAAAGCCAAGGCATGGACGGTGCGGTTAGTTTTCCCTTTGTCTTTCATTAAAAATACCAGCGCAAACGCCAGGCTGCCAATGATGAACAAGAATGCGACAGGAATGAGGATTTTCATGGCGGGTGCAGGAAATAATAAGAGAGTAGCATTGTAATGCGGATTAAGCTGATTCCGGCATTGGTGTGCATTTGTCTGGCGGCCTTGGGTGTGGTATTGGGTTTGTGGCAACTGTCACGGGCCGAGGGTAAGCACGCTTTGCAGCAAGCCTGGCAGGCCCGGCAGGCGCTGGCACCCCTGAGTGCGCCAGCTTTGGCCGAGGTGCAGGATGAAGCTGCCGCGCAAGCCCTGGATGGGCGGCGGGTACAGGTGCGCGGGGAATTTATGCCGCAGTGGGTGGTGTATCTGGATAATCGACAGCAGCAAGGCCAACCCGGTTTTTGGGTGATGATGCCGTTTAGATTGGCCGAAAACGGCAAAACCGTCTTGGTGGCGCGCGGCTGGCTGGCGCGCAGCAAGCAAGATCGCAGTGCCATTGCCGCTTATGCCACGCCGCAAGGCAGCGTAGAATTACACGCCGTGGTGCGCAGCCGGGTGGCGCGTCTGATGCAATTGGGGCGCGACGCCAAACTGGTGACAGGCACGATTGTGCAAAATCTTGAATTGCTTGATGCGCGCGAAGCGAGTGGTTTGCCCTTGCTGCCGCTGCTGTTGGAACAAAGCGCCGAGGTAAATGAGCAAGATCGATTAGGGCGAATTTGGCCGCAAGCTTCGGCAGGCATCGAAAAGCATCAAGGTTATGCCTTTCAATGGTTTGCCCTGGCCGGGGTGGCAGTGATATTTTTAGTATTGACAGGATGGCGTCGTGGAACAAGTTAAGGCACACCCCCCAAAAAAACCCGGGCAAGTTCGTGTCGGGCGCATAAAAATGCTGTTATTGTTCGCCGTGTGCGCAGCGCCGGTGATTGCATCGTATGTGACGTATTATTTCATCAAGCCGGAAAAGCGCACCAATTACGGCACCTTGCTTGATCCAAGGCAATATCCTATGCCCAAACTGGGTAGCCAAATGTTGGATGGCAAAGCGCAAGAATTGGAATCGTTCAAAGGTAAATGGGTGATGCTCAATATCGATAGCGCTGATTGTGCTGCGGCCTGCGAAAAAAAGCTTTACGATATGCGCCAACTGCGCACCGCCCAGGGCAAAGAGCGCGAGCGGATTGAACGGGTATGGCTGATTACCGATCAGGCACCGCTCGACACGCGCATCATGCGTGAGTACGATGGCACGCGCTTGCTGCGCGTATCGCCCGAGGTCTTGCAAAAATGGTTGCCAGTGGAAAGCGGGAATAATTTGCATGATCATTTATATGTGATCGACCCGCTGGGCAATTTGATCATGCGCTATCCCAAAGCGGCTGATCCGAATAAAATCAAGCGCGACATTGGCAAACTGTTGCGCGCCTCCGGCATAGGTTGAAGCAATGCAATTGCCGCATATGATTCAACTCGCTGTCAGCGCTATCCTGGTCGCCTTGCTGCCGTTGGGCTGGGTGTGGGTCGCCAAAGACAGCAACAAATATCGAAAATTAGTCTGGGTGACGTTATTTTTTACCTTCGATTTGATCGTCTTTGGCGCATTTACCCGCCTGACCGATTCTGGGCTCGGTTGCCCCGATTGGCCCGGTTGTTATAGCCACGCCAACCCGCTGCAAGCGATAGAAAAAATTGATGCCGCTGCCGCCTTGATGCCAAGCGGACCCGTCACGCGGGTCAAAGCCTGGATCGAAATGATCCATCGCTATTTGGCGATGGCGATTGGCATCCTGATCATGGTTTTGATGGCCTGTGCCTGGCGCTTTCGGCGTAGCGGACAAACCAGCCAAAGCAGCCAATCGCCGCGTTTGCCCACACTGGCGTTTTTGCTGGTATGCGTGCAAGGCGCATTTGGCGCGTGGACCGTTACGTTGAAGTTGCAACCCCTTATTGTGACGATGCACTTACTGCTGGCAATGGTACTGTTTGCCATGCTGGCTACCTTGGCGGCGCGGCAACCACGTCAAACCGGGATGACGCCGACGGGAATCAAGCCGGTGCCCGCCCATGCATTGGCCCCCCATCTCCGATTACCTGCGCTGCGCCGTTGGATTTACCTGGGCGCAGCCTCGTTGCTGCTGCAATTGGCGCTCGGTGCCTGGGTTAGCACCAATTACGCCACGCTGGCTTGTCGTGATTTCCCCATGTGCAACGGCAGTTGGTGGCCGCAGATGGATTTTGCCCATGGCTTTACGCTTTGGCGTGAACTCGGCAAAACTGGCGCGGGCGATTTTCTACCGTATGCCGCCTTGACTGCGATTCACTGGGCGCATCGTGTGTTTGCCGTGCTGTTGGCGCTGGTTTTGGCCACCTTGGCATGGCGCGCGCGTTTTGCTTGCCCGGATTTGGCGCGCGCCCTGGCAGGGGTGTTATTCTTGCAATTGGCCACCGGGATTGCCACCGTGTATTTTGCCTGGCCGCTGGCTCTGGCGGTATTGCACAACGCGGGTGCGGCTTTACTTGTGCTGGTGCTGTCCATGTTACACTATCGGGCTACCGCTAAAGATTGAATCATGAACACCTCAAACAACAAGCTATTGGCCCAATATTGGACACTCACCAAGCCGCGCGTGACGCAATTGGCGGTGTTTTGCGCCGTGATCGGCATGTTTTTGGCCACGCCCGATTTTCCCGGATGGCAAACGCTGATCGGCGGCACCGTCGGGATTTGGTTGCTGGCTGGCGCGGCATTTGCGGTCAACTGTCTGGTTGAGCGTGAAATCGATTCACGTATGGCACGTACTGCGCACCGCGCGATCGCATCGGGCGATATTTCTGTGCGCAACACGGTCTTGCTCTCTTTGCTGGTCGGTGGCTCTGGCATGGCGGTCCTGTATTTCTTTGTGAATCCTTTGACCATGTGGCTGACCTGCGCCACCTTCGTCGGTTATGCCGTGATCTATACGATGATTTTAAAACCTGCCACACCGCAAAACATCGTGATCGGCGGTTTATCCGGTGCCATGCCACCCGCTTTGGGTTGGGCGGCGGTGGCCAATGAGGTGCCGATGCAAGCCTGGCTGTTGGTGTTGATTATTTTTGTCTGGACGCCGCCGCATTTTTGGGCTTTGGCCATGTATCGGCGTGATGATTATGCGCAGTCGGGTTTGCCCATGTTGCCGATCACCCATGGCTTGCCGTTTACCCAATTTCACGTCTGGCTGTATACCATTATCCTGAGTGCCACCACCATCTTGCCGTATGCGGTGCGCATGAGTGGTTTAATTTATTTGGCTGCAGCGATTGTGCTGGATATCGGATTTTTATGGTACGCATGGCAAATCTGGCGACGCTATACCGATCAGCTTGCGCGCAAAACCTTTACTTTTTCGATTATTTATTTGGCGCTGCTGTTTGCGGCGCTCTTGCTGGATCATTATTTCAAATTTGGGTGAACCTGTATGAAGCGGAGAACTTATCTTGGTAGGATGCTGGGCTTGGCAATGCTGGGTTTGGCAATGATTTTGGGCTTAAGTGCCTGCGAAAAGAGCGCCGATGTTAGTTTTAAACACACCGATTTAACCGGTTTAAGTTATGCGCAAGGCTTTAGCCTGCACGATACCCAAGGCAAATTGCGCACGCTGGCCGATTTCAAAGGGAAATTGGTGGTGGTATTTTTTGGCTATACCCAATGCCCTGATGTCTGCCCGACCACCTTGCAAGAAATGGCGCAGGTGATGCAAAAATTGGGTGACCAGGCGCAAAAGGTGCAGATGATTTTTGTCTCGCTCGACCCGGAGCGGGATACGCCTGCCATTTTGGCGCAATACGTGCCCGCGTTTGATGCCCGTTTTTTGGCGCTGACCGGGGATGCTGCAGCGATCCAAAAAACTGCCGCCGAGTTTAAGGTGATCTATCAAAAAGTACCCGGCAAGCAAGTGGGTAGTTATTCCATTGATCATACTGCGGCCAGTTTTGTATTTGATACCGAAGGCCGTATCCGTTTATTCGTGCGCCCAGGCCTTGGGCCTGATTTGCTGGCGCATGATTTGGCCTTGTTGCTCAAGCAAGCAAAGTAGGCCAGCAAAGTAAGGTTGATAAAGCTGATGAAGCCGGTCGGCCAAGCTTACTGCGCCACGTTGACCTGATTGCGACCGCCCTGTTTGGCTTGATACAGTGCCGCATCAGCGCGCGCCATGCTGTTTTCTAATTCACAGTCACTGGTGGTGAGGGCTACCCCAAAACTGGCCGTTAGCGTTACGGTGCCGTGATCCGTTTTAATTTGCAGGGCTTCAATTGCCTGGCGGATTCTCTCTGCAATGGCAACCCCGCCTGCCTGATCGGCACTGGGTAATAAAATGACAAATTCCTCACCGCCGATACGGGCCAGAAAGTCGCTGGGGCGCAGCAAATCTTTGGCGGTTTTGACAACTTGCTGCAACACAATGTCACCCGCCGGATGGCCGAAGGTATCATTAATGTTTTTGAAGTGATCCAAATCGAAGGTGATGACGCAAAGGGTGGCCGAATCACGCCGACAGGTGGCAATTTCAACCGCCGCGCGCTGCTCCAGATGGCGGCGATTGCCAGCACCCGTGAGTGGGTCGAGCATGGCCAGTTTTTCCAGTTCTTCGGTGCGCATCGCAACCCGTAATTCGAGTTCGGCATTGAGCGATTGGATTTCGGTGATGTATTCGTAAGCGCGTAGTGAAGCAATAATGGCGGTGACCAGTTTTTGTGCAGAAATATCGGTTTTCGCCATATAGGCATCGATTTCGTAATCGATCACCACATTTTGCTCAGGGGCATGGCCTGGTTGGCCAGTACGCATGATCAGGCGGATTGAGCGATTTTTTAAATTGTCGCGAATATGCCGCACCAAATCGAGGCCGGCGGTTTTGGTTTCCATAACCACATCGACAATCGCCAGGGCCAGATCGGGTTGCTCTTCAATCATGCGCAAGGCTTCGCGAGCCGAGGTGGCGCTCACCAGCTTGAAGGGGCGGTCACGAAATTGGATGTGACGCAACACCAGGCGTGTCACGGCATGGACTTGATCGTCGTCATCCACCACCAGAATTTGCCATGGTGGCAAGGAACTCGTTGCAACCGCAGTAGGCTTGTCGTTGAATACAAGAAAGCCTCCGTTGGGCTTAGTCGGCTCGGCCATGAGTACCTCGGAGTAGGGCTGCGATGTAAAAAATAATCGGCATGTTAGGGCGCAAGCAATTCCAGAAATAAAAGGTAGATAGAATTTGCGAAGTCAACAGACAGATTATGCGGCTAACTGCGGTTTCAGACAAGCACGCGTCGCAATTGTGTGGGCTTTCAGTCTTACGGCACGGTATTTAAACATGAAATTGCCAAATAATGTATTGTTTAAGCATGAAAATTAAATTCACAAAAGAAATTTGTTGCGTACTTGCCCGTTGTAAATGATGTGGCCACGGGTTTGCAGCGCTGAAATCTCTGCTTGAAACTTCTTGAAATCCCTTGAAACCGTTTTCGTGCTGTGCTAATCCCGGTGCCACGGCAAGCCATGGCCTTGGACGTATTCTACTCTGAAGTGCAGCGCCTGTGCGTATTGAAGCGCGCTTTCGACTTTCAAGATCGTGCGTATCCAAGCACGAAAGGCTATGCTGCGCTACAATAAGGGATTCCAATTTTATTGACCAGCCGTGCCTAATCTTGTCGAAATTCGTAATTTACAATTTGCTTATGGGGAGCGCTCGATCTTATCCGGCTTGACTATGGATTTTCCGCGCGGGAAGGTCGTTGCCGTCATGGGCGGTTCCGGTTCGGGTAAAACCACAATTTTGCGTTTGATTGGCGGCCAATTGCGCCCCCAGTCCGGTACGGTGCAGGTCGAAGGGCAACAAGTCGATACCTTGAGCACCCCGCAGCTCTACCAATTGCGGCGTAAAATGGGCATGTTATTTCAGCATGGAGCCTTATTTACCGATCTCACCGTGTTCGATAACGTGGCCTTCCCCTTGCGCGAGCATGCCCAATTGCCCGACCAATTATTGCGCGATTTGGTGTTGATGAAATTGCATGCAGTCGGTTTGCGCAATGCAGCATGGTTGAAACCTTCTGAAATCTCGGGTGGGATGGCGCGCCGGGTGGCGTTGGCCCGTGCGATTGCGCTGGATCCACCGTTAATGATGTATGACGAACCGTTTGCCGGACTCGACCCGATTTCGATGGGCGTTACCGCGAACCTGATCCGCAAGTTGAATGATGCGCTGGGTTCAACGTCCATTTTGGTTTCGCATGATGTACATGAATCGTTTTCGATTGCGGATCATGTGTATTTTCTGTCGCGTGGCCAAATCGTGGCGCATGGTACGCCGCAAGAAATGTTGGCGTCAAGTGATCCTTATGTTAAGCAATTTGTCCATGCGGAAAGTGATGGCCCGGTGCCCTTCCATTACCCCGGTAAATCCCTGGCCGAGGATTTGGGTTTAAGGAGCGCGCCATGATGGCCAGGATTGCAAAGTTGGGCACCTGGGTGCTGGCGCAATTGGCGCGCCTGGGTTATGCCAGCCGAATGATGCTTGATTTGCTGAAAGTATCGCCCAGCTTATTGTTGCGGCCACGCTTAATTACTGATCAAATTCATTTTATTGGTAATTTTTCTTTGATTATTATTGCCGTATCGGGTTTGTTTGTCGGCTTTGTTTTGGGTTTGCAAGGCTATTACACCCTCAACCGCTACGGCTCGGAGCAGGCTTTGGGTTTGTTGGTGGCTTTGTCGCTGACTCGTGAGTTGGGGCCAGTGATAACAGCGCTACTGTTTGCCGGACGAGCAGGCACCTCGTTGACGGCGGAAATTGGCCTGATGAAAGCGGGTGAGCAATTGGCCGCCATGGAAATGATGGCGGTCAACCCGGTGCAGCGGGTGCTGGCACCGCGTTTTTGGGCTGGCGTGATTGCGATGCCGATTCTGGCCGCCATATTTAGTGCCGTGGGCGTAATGGGTGGTTATATTGTCGGCGTCAAACTCATCGGCATCGATGAAGGGGCATTCTGGTCGCAAATGCAGGGCGGGGTGGATGTTTGGGCTGATGTCGCCAATGGCGTGTTGAAAAGTGTGGTGTTTGGCTTTGCTGTGACCTTTGTGGCCCTATTTCAAGGCTACGAAGCGCAAGCCACACCGGAAGGCGTGGCACGTGCCACCACGCGCACCGTGGTGATTGCGTCTTTGAGCGTGTTATGGCTCGACTTTTTGCTGACGGCTTTAATGTTTTCCAAATAATTGTTTTCCAAATAATTGTTTTCTAAATAATTTGTTTTTTTTGAGGTATTTATGCAACGAAAATCCTTGGATATCTGGGTTGGACTGTTTGTCTTATTGGGGGCTTTGGCACTCATGTTTCTGGCATTGAAGGCGGGCAATATGAGTTCGCTCACCTTTGCCCAAACTTATCCGGTCGTCACCAAGTTTGATAATATCGGCGGATTAAAGCCGCAAGCGCCAGTGAAAAGTGCGGGTGTGGTGGTTGGTCGGGTTGGCGCGATTAATTTTGATGACAAAAAATTTCAGGCCGTGGTAACCTTGAATCTGGAAAGTCGCTATCAATTCCCCAAAGATAGTTCGGTTAAGATTTTAACCTCTGGCTTATTGGGTGA
>CAMBDR010000060.1 GCA_945864765.1 Janthinobacterium lividum
TGCCCAAGCCGAGGAACAGGAAGAATCGGATAACGGTGCCATGTTGCAGCGTGTCGTTGTTGTGCAAGATAATTTGCTGGCCTTAGGTCTACACAACATCAACGATTGGCTAAAAGCTGCGGAACGCCCATAATTCAAAACACTTATAATTTCCACCCAAACCCCGTCAATGACGTATAATCCACCCCATGTACACGATCATCGAAACCCCAATATTCAGTGCGGACGCCAAACGTATTTGGTCCGAAGACGAACGCGGTGAGTTTTGTGCATGGCTCGCACAAAATCCACTTGCTGGTGATGTCATCCCTTGTAGCGGGGGCTGCCGTAAGGTACGCTGGGCACGATCCGGCATGGGCAAACGAGGTTGTACAAGAGTCATTTATTTTAATCGGCTGGAAAATGGCGTTATCTACCTGCTGGTAATTTACGCCAAAGCAGTGCAGGAAAATATTCCTGCGCACTTGCTCAAAGCCATCAAGGGAGTAATCGAACATGACAACGAATGAATTCATGACAGGCGAAGAACTGGGTGAAAAATTATTGGCCTCGGTCAAGCAAATGAAAGCAGGTTTGGGCGAGGTTGTGTATTCCCCGGTCTTGCTGGCCCGCCAAAAATCAAATTTATCGCAAACCCAATTTGCGGCACTCCTCGGCGTATCGGTGCGTACCTTGCAAGAATGGGAGCAAGGGCGACGCCAACCTTCGCGTGCAGCTAAAACATTGTTGCGTGTGGCCATGGCGCACCCCAATGTATTGCGTGAATTGGTAGAAAGTTGTTAATCGCCGCCACACTCTGTTTGCCAAGCGCACGAATCGTGGGGTAGCACTTGTCCACTCCCCAGGTGGCATGCATCACCGCACAAAATCTATACCATACCAGCAAAACCACTTCAATATTTTTCAATACCACTTAAATACCTGTTGACAACCACATCAGGTCTGCCTATAGTACCAGCTACAGTCCCGGCGGCAATGCCAATTTCGGCATCGCCGCGCGTCCCAAACACACTAAAATAAAGCGAAACAGCAAGCATGCAAACATTGAGCGAATTTTGGATAGGCGTAGATGGCGGCGGCACCGGTACACGGGTGCGCTTGCAGCACGCCAATGGCAGCGTGCTCAGCCATGGCCACGCCGGGCCTTCTGGCTTGATGCATGGTGCCAAGGCCGCCTGGAGCGCCATCGATGCAGCCATCAACATCGCCTTTGAACAAGCCAACCTGAACCGCCCCGCTACTGCCAACATCGCACTCGGGCTGGGGCTGGCGGGCGTACACAACCCACAATGGGCCGCCGATTTTATTGCACAAGACCCCGGCTACGCGCTGCTGGTACTGGAAACCGATGCCTTTACCACCCTCTTGGGCGCGCACCAGGGCAAGGCTGGCGCAATTGTGGCGCTGGGCACTGGCAGCGTGGGCGAGGCCCTGCTGCCCGACCAAAGCCGGCGCGAGGTGGGCGGCTGGGGCTTTCCGGCAGGCGATGAAGCCAGCGGCGCATGGCTTGGTTTGCGCGCGGTCGCCCACGCCCAGCAAACACTCGACGGACGCAGCGCTGCCACCCCCTTCTCCAAAGCCGTGTTGGCTGCCTGCGGCGGCAACCGAGCCAGCTTTTTTGCCTGGTTAAGCCAGGCCAACCAAACCCGCTATGCGCAACTGGCACCCATCG
This sequence comes from Janthinobacterium lividum, assembly GCA_945864765.1. Classification (GTDB taxonomy): domain Bacteria; phylum Pseudomonadota; class Gammaproteobacteria; order Burkholderiales; family Burkholderiaceae_D; genus CAMBDR01. Next base: position 1,673 of record CAMBDR010000060.1, read on the forward strand.
TCATTCACCACGCCCGAAGTAACGCCGCCGCACAGGAAATGATGCGCCTGGCTGGCCAGGAAGCCGGAAAAATCGCCATGGCACTCGACCCAAGCGGCCAATTACCGCTGGCCTTATGCGGCGGCCTGGCCAGCGCCATACAAGCTTATTTACCCCCTGCGATTCTGGCCCGCCTGGTGCCCGCCCATGACGATGCAGTCGGCGGTGCCCTGCATTTGGTCCGCAGCCACAATACGCAGCCACAGAAAGACACCCACCCATGTTAATTGAACTCGATCGGTTTAAACCCAACCCCGACAGCATCACGCCACTATATTTGCAATTGGCCGATAAACTCTCGGAAGCCATTTCGCGCGGGCTATGGAAACCCAACGAAGCGCTGCCTTCCGAGCGCATGTTGTCCGAGCATTTGGCGCTCTCACGCGTGACCGCACGTAAAGCGATTGACATGCTGTGCGAACGCGGCATGCTCACCCGCAAACGCGGCTCGGGCACCTATATTACGCCCAAGCTGGAACAACCCCTGTCGCGCCTGTCCAGCTTTAGCGAAGAATTGCAATTGCGCGGCTTTGTCGCAGGTTCCCGGTGGATCAAGCGCGAAACCGGGGTGGCTACGCCGGAAGAATTACTGGCGCTGGGCTTGTCACCCAATACCTTTGTGGCACGCTTGAAGCGCTTGCGCACTGCCGACGCCATGGTGATGGCGATTGAAACCTCCACCCTGCCCCTGCAATACCTGCCCAACCCCGACCTGGTGACCGATTCACTCTACGGTTTTTTGGAAACACGCGGCTTTTTACCGGCCCGCGCACTGCAACATATCCGCGCCATTAACGCCAGCGCGGAACAGGCGCGGCTGGCAGGCATCCGCCCCGGCATGGCAATGTTGCATATCACCCGCGTTGGCTACCTGGAAAACGGCAGCGCCATGGAGCTGACCCATTCCTGGTGCCGCAGCGATTATTATGAATTTGTAGCGGAGTCGCGTCGATGAAAATTATGCAGCAAAATCAGCAGCAAAATCGGCAGAAAAATCAGCAAAACCAGCAACAAACCATTCACGGCAACGTGCTCACACCCCAGGGCTGGCGCAATGGCGCTTTGATTTTCAACGAACATATCCTGGATATTTTGGGCGATTCGGTCAACCCGGCCATCAATGAAGACGATTATATTTTGCCCGGCTTTGTCGATCTGCATGTGCATGGCGGCGGCGGCAAAGACACCATGCAAGCTGGCGATGCGGTGCATCATATCGCGCAAACCCATGCCCGCCATGGCACCACCAGCTTGCTGGCCACCACCATGACCGCACCACTGGCCGATATTGAAGTGGCCCTCGCCGCCATCGGCATGGCCTGCAAACATCGGCGCAGCCAAAGCGCACGCATTTTGGGTGCGCATCTGGAAGGCCCGTATATCAGCGCCGAAAAGCTCGGCGCGCAACCCGCTTATGCCTGTATCGCCCATATCGAAGAAATCCAACACCTGGCCACCCTCGCCCCTTTGCGCCTGATCACGGTTGCGCCCGAAATTGAAGGGCATCAGGAATTGATCCGCGCAATCAGCCAGGCTGGCATGCGGGTGCAACTGGGCCACACCGAAGGCAGCTATGAAGAGGGCGTGGCCGCGCTACGCCACGGTGCAAGCGGCTTTACCCATTTATTCAATGCCATGACCGGTTTTCATCACCGCCAACCGGGCATGGTAGGGGCTGCCCTGGCCCATGCCGAGTATGCAGAAATCATCCCCGATTTATTACACGTTCATCCGGGTGCGATTAAAGCCGCATTACGCGCCATTCCGCGCCTGTTTTGCGTCACCGATTCCACCGCCGCCACCGGCATGCCGGACGGGCCGTATATGCTGGGCCGCGTGCAAGTACACAAATGCATGGGCGGGGTACGGCTGGCCGATGGCACCCTGGCCGGCAGTACCTTAACCATGGATCAGGCGCTACGCAACCTGGTATCACTGGGTTTGGATCTGGCCGATGCCTCACGCCGGGTTTCCACCCATGCGGCCGATTATTTGGGCCTGAACGACCGGGGCCGCCTGGTGCCCGGTGCCATGGCGGACATGGTGGTACTGGATCGACATTTGGAACTGAAAGCTGTCTATATCGAAGGAGAAAGAATTGACCTCACCAACAATAACCCCACTGACATCAGCGCGCTCACTGATGCGCCTACCTGATCATGGCGCGTTTGGGCAGAATCGTCGCATCCTTGCCAATATCGCTGGTGACGCTGTATAAGTCGCCGCTGATCACGCGAGACACGCTCACCATCGCCATTTCGCAATCGGGCCAAAGCCCGGACGTGGTGCTGCCGATGCGCTATTTCCGTGAAGGCGGGGCCACCACGGTGGCTCTCGTGAATGATGCCAAATCGCCGCTGGCAGAACAAGCCGAGTGGTGCTTGCCACTGCACGCCGGGCCAGAATTGAGCGTGGCCGCCACCAAAAGCTTTATTTGCAGTTTAACCGCCAGCGCGCGATGGCATACGCCTTTGCTGACACAAGCGCATACCAGCATTTATTCCAACAAAACTAGCGGATTCCAATACATCGAAATGCCCGATATGAAACAAAAAACCCGCGTCTCTGCTACGAGAATCGCGGGTTTTTGTACGGTTTTACACTTCTTAAAACAAGGGTGTGATCGCCATGCACGGGGATTTGATTTCTTTCGACTATAAAAAAAGGGAGAGCTACGGTAGCCAATGCCTTGGCGGTGCTTGCCAGGGGGACAATGTGGTGACCGCCATGGTTCTGGACGGTGGTGGCACCCACTAATTCGCCGAATAGCAATACATCAGCTTGGACGCTAAAAAACAAAAAACCCGCGTTCCCACTGGGAGAAACACGGGTTTTAAGACTTCTTTGGACTCATTGATACCAAATTCTGGCGGAAGCTGTGAGATTCGAACTCACGGAGGACTCGCATCCTCGCCAGTTTTCAAGACTGGTGCATTCAACCGCTCTGCCAAGCTTCCTGTGAAGGCGAATTATACCTAAATTCAGGCATAATTCCAGCGGCGAGGCTAAAATTTTCTTGCCATCACGCAAGCGAGCCCTGTTTTACCGTGGCAAATACGGCCGCAACTGTGCCAATACCGCTGTTTGCACCTCTCGCGCCTCGGTATTAATGAAAAAATGCCCGCCCTCAAACCATTTCACATTAAACGCGCCAGTGGTCTCTTTTTTCCAATCATTGACTTGGTCTTCATTGACCCTGTCATCCTCCCAGCCGGAAAATACCGTCAGCGGTAACGACAGTAAAGGCATGGGCCGATATTGCCAGTTTTCCACCAAGGAAAAGTCAGCACGAATCATCGGACAAGCCATTTCCATCAACTCCCGATGAGCCAATACCTCGGGCGGCGTGCCATTGAATTTACCTAATTCCTTGATCAATTCCTCATTCGACATTAAATGCAAATTTTTGGATCGCGTGCGATTTTGCGGCGCACTGGAGCCAGAAGCAATTAAATGCACTGGCTGCGGCAAATGCTGCAACTGACAATAGCGCGCTACTTCAAACGACAATAAGGCCCCCAAACTATGCCCAAAAAAGGCAAACGGCATATTGTTTTGGCTGGCGATGACTTTCGCAATCACGGGCACCAGCTCTTGCATATCGTTGTACAAGGGCTCCATCATACGCGTACCGCGACCGGGCAACTGGATCGCACAAACTTCAATCTTCGGCCCTAATACCGCTTGCCACGAACGAAATATAACGGCGCTCCCGCCTGCATAGGCAAAACAAAATAACCGCAATTTGTGGCTGGGTGCCGGATGATGCAATAACCAGTTCTTCATTCTCAAACTCCATGATCTCTGACAGGTTGAATCGACTCAATCAGGTAAAAATAATTGCTGTAAATCGTTTAAAAAGCGCTGACCCAATTCGGTAGCACGTATCATTTGATGATCTCGATACAGTAAGCCACGTTGCTCGGCTTGTTCCAATGCCGCTTGAATGGTGACGATATGGGTTCCGGTGCGCTCGGCAAACAAGCTTACCGGAAAACCGTCCACCAAGCGCAGCGTATTGAGCATAAACTCAAAACCCAATTCATTGTGCGCAATTTCATGTTGTTCCGAAATGGGTGTGCCACGCAGGCATTGCTCCATATACGATTTGGGCTGCTTGTAACGCTCTTGCCGCACAATGCGCTGCGGAAACGACAGCTTGCTGTGCGCCCCCGCGCCGATGCCCAAATAATCACCAAACTGCCAATAATTGAGATTATGCCGCGCTTTGCGCCCCGCCCGGGCATAAGCCGAAACTTCATATTGCTGATAACCCGCACCCGCAGCCTGGCTGACCAGGCAATCCTGCATTTGCGCGCTGACATCATCATCAGGCAAGCTGGGTGGATATTTGGCAAACACGGTATTGGGTTCCAGCGTTAAATGGTAGAGCGATAAATGACTCGGCTCCAATTCTATTGCAATGCGTAAATCTGCTTGCGCCTGTTCCAGTGTTTGCTGCGGCAAGGCATACATCAAATCGAGATTGAGATTATCGAAATGCTCGCGCGCCTGCGCCACGGCCGCGCGTGCCTGCCTGCCATCATGAATCCGCCCCAGTGCCTGCAGATGCGCATCGTTAAAACTTTGAATGCCGATCGACAGGCGATTAACGCCACTGGCACGATAGGCTTTAAATTTTTCTGCTTCAAATGTACCAGGGTTGGCTTCCATGGTAATTTCTGCCGCGCCATCGAGCGGCAACAGGCTGCGCACGTCGGACAATAATTGATCCATACCCTGCATTGAGAGCAAACTCGGGGTGCCACCGCCAATAAAAATGGTGTAAATTTTGCGGCCCCAAATTTGCGGCAAAGCCAGTTCCAAATCATGGCGCAAGGCGGCCAGATATTCTTGTTCCGGGAAACCGGATTGATTGCCCCCGCTGGCATCAATTTGATGCGAATTGAAATCGCAATACGGACACTTGCGCACACACCAGGGGAAATGGATATACAGCGACAACGGCGGCAAGCTGCTTAAATGCAAACTGCCCGCTTGCAAGAACTGGTCTTTGACAGCCTTGAGGCTGCTAGCAGGCTTTGCGCCATCGACCGGATAAATGGGAATCATGCACTCGCCTTCATTGGCGTGAGCCCATTGTTGCACAAATTGGTGCCACGAATTTGCGCCAACAAGCTGCGCATGGCCAGGCCGCGATGCGAAATCTGATTCTTTTCGCTCGCGTCAAGCTGGGCCGCAGTTTTACCCAATTGTGGCAGATAAAAATAGGGGTCGTAGCCAAAACCGCCCTCACCCAACGGCTCGCCAATCAACACACCGTGCCAACGCCCGTCCGCAATAATCGGCTGCGGGTCGTGCTCATGGCGCAGCAAGACCAGTACGCAATAATAATAGACGCTACGATCAAGCTCGGGCCGCGCCATCAGTTGCGCCACCAGTTTTTGATTATTCGCCGCATCCGATTTCACGCCACCGGGCTCGCTGGCGTAACGCGCCGAATGCACGCCCGGTGCGCCCAAGAGGGCGGGCGCGCAAATGCCGGAATCGTCCGCCAAGGCGGGCAAACCGGTCAAGCGTGCCGCGTGCCGCGCTTTGGTGAGCGCATTTTCAATAAAGGTGGCATACGGTTCTTCGGCTTCGGGCACATTCAATTCTTGCTGCGCGTGCAGGGTTAAACCCAAGGGCGCGAGTAATTCACCCAACTCTTTTAATTTACCCCGATTATTCGACGCCAATACCCATTTTTGCGCTTGCATTCCCACTCTTTACACTCCCAGGCTTACCCATCAACATCACTGAATCAAAATCGCCAACATCAAGCCAAACCCAGGGCTTCCTTTTGGCAGGCAATCAGTTGGCTGATGCCATGTTGTGCCAGGTTCAGCATTTGGTCCATCGTGGCGCGGTCAAACGCTGCGCCTTCTGCCGTGCCCTGCAATTCGATAAAATGGCCAGCTTCATTCATCACCACATTCATATCGGTATCACAATCGGAATCTTCGACATAATCCAAATCCAGCACCGCCTGCCCTTGCACCACGCCCACAGAAATGGCGGCAATAAAATGCTGTAACGGCATTTTCGGCAGGCTGCCTTGCGCCACCAGTTTGGCAAAGGCATCATGGGCGGCCACCATGGCACCGGTGATGGAGGCAGTACGGGTGCCGCCATCGGCTTGAATCACATCGCAATCCAGATGCAAGGTGCGCTCACCGATTTTTTTCAAATCGAAAGCGGCGCGCAAGGAACGGCCAATCAGGCGTTGGATTTCCTGGGTACGGCCAGATTGCTTGCCACGTGCCGCTTCCCGGTCCATCCGGCTATGGGTAGAACGGGGCAACATACCGTATTCCGCCGTCAACCAGCCCTGCCCTTTGCCGCGTAAAAAGCCCGGCACCTTATCTTCAATACTCGCGGTGCAAATCACCTGGGTATCGCCACATTCGATTAACACCGAACCTTCAGCATGCTTGGTAAATTGGCGATGCAGTTTGACACGACGCAAAGCATCTACAGCACGTCCTTCCGAACGCTGAATCAGTACCGACATAGTGCTTCCTTTAATCGTTCTTTGTGGTAAGTTGGTTCGATTTTTGAATCGCCCCGCGAATTTCGGCAATCGCCTTTTCAATTTCATGCTCATCAAAACTATCCACCGTGGTTTGCTCGGGTGGGGCTTCCTGAATGGTGGTGGTGACCGAACCAACGGGCAAGGTATGGGTGGAAATCGAGGCCAAGGCATCGAGATCTTTACTGCCTTGCCACATCAGGGCCAAGGCAGTGGCATTATCGGCTTGCTTGCCCGAAATAGCGACCGCTTCTTTCAATAAATCAGGAATGGCGCGCATAATGGTTTGATCTTGCAGGCGCTGCGCCAAGACATGATCGGGCATGGTAGACCATAAGCCGTCGGAACAGAGCAACAAAATATCGCCCGGCATCAGGCTGGCGCGACGGGAGATTTCAACAATCGGCAAGTTCGGCGCGCCCAGGCAATTAAACAGCTTGTTGCGATCCGGATGGGTGGCGCGCTCGGAGGGGTCTACCTTGCCTTGCGAGATCAGGGTTTCCAGACGCGAATGGTCACGCGTGCGCGCCAGAATTTGGCCGTTACGCATCCAGTACAAACGCGAATCGCCGCAATGCGCCCAGATTGCATTATTGTGCTGAATCAGGCAGGCGGTAATCGTGGTGCGCGGGGTTTCCGGCAAATTATGAATCGCTTTATAGCGATGAATTTCACGATGCGCGGCAAAAAATGCATCTTCCAAAAAGCGCTCGGGTTTTTTCACATACGGGTTGGCTTGTTGCTGAAACATGGACGCCAGGGTTTGCAAGGCGATGGTCGCGGCCATTTCACCGCGCAAATGCCCACCCATACCGTCGGCCAATACCAGCAATAGGGCATCGCGGGTAAAACTATAACCCATACGATCCTGGTTGACCTTGCGGCCACCGATGAGACTTTCTTGATAGACGGAAAATTGCATGATAAATTAATTTTAAGAGGTGGTGAAAGGTAGAGCGCATGGCGCTTTGGTTTGAGCGATTTAATGCGTTTCTTCCTGTATCGTGTTCGACCCGTCTGCACGCGGCTTTTTGCCAAAACTACCCAAACCAGACAATACACCACGCAATTTGACTGACATTTTTTCTATTACACCTGTCTTTTGTTCTGGTTCCGGTATAGGTTCCAATAATAACTTTTGCAAGGCAAATAAACTCTGGGGTCGCTCCAGTGGGTCAAGCTGCAAACACCAGCGCACCGCTTTGAGCAATTGCTCCGAATACACCCCTTTGAGTTTGTCGAAATGGACATCCATCTTATCGCCGGTCTTGCGCTGGTCGGCCGGTTGTGGCGGCGCACCCAACATGCAAGCGAACATGGTAGCACCAATACTGTAGACATCCGACCATGGCCCAAGTTGGGCATTTTTCACATACAACTCAGGCGGCGCAAAACCGGGGGTGTACATCGGGTAGAGTTTGGGAATATCGGTTTTCAGGGTTTGCCGCGCCGCACCAAAATCAAGTAATAGCGGCGTACCATCGACGCGCAGATAAATATTGGCGGGCTTCAAATCAAGGTGCAGTAATTTATTGGTATGGACTTCACGCAAGCCGTGAATCACTTCTGAAAAAATGCGTCGGATGAAGCGTTCGGACAAGATGGGGTTCATGCCTTTATCGCGCTGGCGCAAAATATGATCTTGCAAAGAGCGGCCAGATTCATAGGCCATGACCATATACACGGTTTCATTGGCGCGAAAAAAATTGACCACGCTCACCACATTCGGGTGGGAAATCCGCGCCAGGGCGCGCCCTTCTTCAAAAAAGCATTTTAAGCCGATGCGAAACACGGGCAAATTGGCAGGCGCAATCACGGGCACCAGCTCGCCTTCGCGTCGCAGTGCCAAAGAACTGGGCAAATACTCCTTGATCGCGACGGCAGCACCGTCGGCGTCGTAGGCCAAATAGACGATACTGAAGCCACCGGACGCAATTTTCTTTACAATGCGGTATCCAGCGATTTCAAGTCCGTCTGGCAAAGGAGCGTTATTTTGAGCAGCCATAGATGGATTTTTGCTTAAATAAGTCTATTGTGTGAACAAATCATCATTTTGTAAACAAGAAAGCAGAGGCCACAGTGAGTATATTTAGTATGACCGGGTACGCCATCACCACCACCGAGAGTGCAGGCGGCACACTCACGATCGAATTAAAAAGCGTAAATTCGCGCTTTTTGGATTTGCAATTTCGCATCAATGATGATTTACGCGCATTGGAAGCACCTGCGCGTGAAGCCATCATGAGCAAAATCACCCGTGGCAAAGTCGAATGTCGCATCAGCTTTGGTCGAAAAACCACAACCGGCGGCAGCCAAACCTTAAACTCTGTGGTGCTCAATGACATTGCCCGATTACAGGCTGAAATTGAGCAACGCTTTCCGTCCGCCTCTCCTCTCTCAGTATATGACGTTTTACGTTGGCCCGGGGTATTGGAAGAAACCCAAATTAGCCAGGATAGTTTACAAAACGATGTCATGCAAGCGGTACAAACCACGCTCAGTGCCTTCATCGACAGCCGCGCCCGCGAAGGTGCGGCATTACAAGCGATGTTGATTGCACGGATCGAGTCCATGGAAACGATTGTACAACGCATCAGCCCCTTGATTCCGCAAATTATTGCGCAATTTCAGCAAAAAGCCATAGAACGCATGCAAGAAGCACTCGGGATTGCAACGGCGGGTAATCCAGGCAGCACCAATCAACCGGAACTAATGGAGCGCATTCGCCAAGAAGTCACATTATACGGCATTCGCATCGATATCTCGGAAGAATTAACGCGTTTACATGCGCATTTGGGCGAAACCCGGCAAATTCTGAAAAAGGGTGGCATGGTTGGCAAGCGTTTGGATTTTATGATGCAGGAATTAAATCGCGAAGCCAATACGGTGGGGTCCAAAGCGGCGTTGAAGGAATTGGCAGATGGTTCGATGGAGTTGAAATTGCTGATTGAGCAAATGCGCGAACAGGTGCAAAATCTGGAATAACTTTTTACCAATGGGGGCTTGGAAAGCATGGCTGGTGAATTAATCATTTATCAAAACGACGATGGCACGATCCGGCTGGAAACCCGGCTGGAGGATGAAACCTTGTGGTTGACGCAGCAGCAGATGGCGGAGTTGTTTCAAACCACACAGCAAAACATCAGCCTTCATATTCAGAATATTTATTCTGAGGGTGAGCTTGCTCTTGAGGCAACTCACAAGAAATCCTTGTGGGTTCGCCAGGAAGGCAAACGCAAGGTGCAGCGCGAGTTGGATTGCTACAATCTTGACATGATTATATCGGTAGGCTACCGAGTTAAAAGCCTGCTCGCGACCCGTTTTCGCATCTGGGCCACGCAACAGCTCAAGGAATACATCGTCAAAGGTTTCGTCATGGATGACGAGCGCCTGAAGAACCCGGTCGTGCTGGGTCGTGCCGCGCCGGATTATTTTGATGAGGTGCTGG
>CAMBDR010000061.1 GCA_945864765.1 Janthinobacterium lividum
GGCGGTGGCGCAGTTTGCCGGCGGTGTGCCTGCCATGTGTGACGGTGTGACCCAGGGCCAGCCGGGTATGGAATTGTCGCTGTTTTCGCGCGATGCGATTGCCATGGCCACCGCGATTGGCTTGTCGCACAATATGTTTGATGCCGCGCTGTATTTGGGCGTGTGCGATAAAATTGTCCCCGGTTTGTTGATTGGGGCCTTGTCGTTTGGCCATTTGCCCGCCGTGTTTGTGCCCGCCGGGCCTATGACCACGGGGATGTCGAATTCTGAAAAAGCGCGCATTCGCCAGGCGTACGCGCAAGGTAAAGCCACGCGGGATCAATTGCTCGAATGCGAGTCGCAGTCTTACCACGATGCCGGCACTTGTACTTTTTACGGCACCGCCAACAGCAATCAATTTTTGATGGAAATTATGGGCTTGCATATGCCCGGCGCGGCTTTCGTTACGCCCAATACGCCCTTGCGTGAAGCACTCACGCGCGCCGCCGCCAAGCAGGCGGTAAACCTCTGCGCACAAGGCGGTAGCTATATGCCAGTGGGCTGGATCGTGGATGAAAAAGTCATGGTCAACGCCGTCATTGGTTTGTTGGCAACCGGTGGCTCCACCAACCACACGCTGCATTTGGTGGCCATTGCCAAAGCCGCCGGGCTGGTGCTGGATTGGGATGATTTTAATCATTTGTCGGGCGTGATTCCGACCCTGACCCGCATCTACCCCAATGGCACGGCGGATGTCAACCACTTCCATGCGGCGGGCGGTACGGGTTTTGTGATTCGCGAATTGCTCGATGCCGGTTTGTTGCACGATGATGTGAATACCATTTTGGGACGCGGCTTGCGCGCCCATTGTGCCGAGGCCAAATTGATTGATGGCCAGGTGGCATGGGAGCCAGCGCCAGCGGCCAGTGGCGACGAAACCGTGTTGCGTCCTGCCTCCAATGCTTTTACGCCCGATGGCGGGATGCGGCTGGTGGCGGGCAATTTGGGGCGCGCCATCATGAAGGTGTCGGCAGTGAAGCTGGAACACCGGGTGGTTCAAGCGCCCGCCATTATTTTTCACTCGCAAGATGAATTTATGCGAGCCTATAAAGCCGGGCAGTTGGATCAGGATTTTATCGCGGTTCTGCGCTTTCAAGGCCCGCGCGCCAACGGCATGCCAGAATTACATGCACTCACGCCGGCTTTGGCCAATTTGCAAGACGCCGGGCGGCGCGTGGCCTTGGTGACCGATGGCCGCATGTCCGGTGCGTCCGGCAAAGTACCCGCCGCGATTCATGTGTCACCCGAGGCCTTGATGGGCGGTGCCCTGGGTAAGGTCAGAAATGGCGACTTGATCCGGCTTGATGGTGAAACCGGGGTGTTGCAAGCCCTGGTGGATGAAACCGAATGGGCGGCACGAGGGCATGAAGTGGCGGATTTAAGTGCCAACCAGGTGGGCATGGGGCGCGAACTATTTTCTCAGTTCCGCGCCCATATCAGCGCAGCAGAAGACGGGGCAACCAGCTTTGGTTTGCCGGGGCACGCATTGGCAACATCCGTTGCAACATCCGTGGCAACATCCGTTGCCAACATGGGTTAGCATCAATAAACTGTGAGGTATAAGATGAATTTGTTGGAAATCATGCGCGAAGCAGTGGTCATTCCGGTGATCGCAATTGACGATTTGGCCCATGCCGTTCCCATGGCGCGGGCTTTGGTGGCCGGCGGAATTAGGGTGCTGGAAGTAACTTTGCGCACGCCCCAGGGTTTGGCCGCGATTCGTGCGATTGCCGAACAGGTGCCTGAAGCAATTATTGGCGTTGGCACCTTGACGACCCCCGAAGAATTTATCGCCTCGCGCGATGCCGGTGCGGTATTTGGGGTCTCGCCTGGTTTAACCGCCAGCTTGATCGCCGCTGCCAAAAGCTCGGGCCTGGCCTTGTTGCCGGGTGTGATGACGCCGTCCGAAGTGATGGCCGCCCGTGAAGCCGGGTTTCGCCAATTAAAATTGTTTCCTGCCGTGCCTGCTGGCGGTATCGGCATGCTCAATGCCATTGGTGGCCCCTTGGGCGATATCACTTTTTGTCCAACCGGTGGGATTACGCAAGAAACGGCGGCGCAATTTTTAGCCTGTAAAAATGTGGCTTGTGTGGGCGGTAGTTGGTTGACCCCGAAAGCGGCGATGCAAGCAGGTGATTGGGCGCAATTGACCGAAATTGCCCGCAAAGCCAGTGCATTGCGTAAAACAGCTTAACCGCTGAAGGTTGCAGCTGAAGCCCTGGCGCGATTGCGCCCGGGCTTACTTGTCAGGCTTACTTGTCAGGCTTACTTGTCAGACTTACTTGCCATAGCGTTCGATTTCAACTGCAATCTGGTCGAGCGCAACTTCTCTGTCCACGGCATTAAGTTTCATCGCTTCTTTGGGCATGCCAAACACCACGCAACTGGCTTCGTCTTGCGCCAGCGTGAGCGCGCCAGCATCGTGCATGTCACGCAGACCGCGCGCGCCATCATCGCCCATGCCGGTCATGATAATGCCCAAGCCATTGCGCCCGGCAATTTGCGCTACCGATTTAAATAGCACATCGACTGACGGTTTATGCCGATTCACGGGCGGGCCATCCATAATGTTGACCTGGTAGAAAGCGCCGCTGCGGGTTATTTTCATATGCAGGCCGCCCGGTGCAATCAGGGCGCAACCGGGCAGGATGCGGTCGCCATTTTTGGCTTCGCGCACTTCAATGGCACACAGGCCGTTCAGCCTTTCGGCAAATAGCGCGGTAAATTTTTCGGGCATATGCTGCACAATCACGATGCCTGCGGTGACGCGGGGCAGGGCGCATAAAACCTGTTCCAGCGCCTGTGTGCCGCCGGTGGAGGTGCCTATCGCCACCACTTTATCGGTGGTTTGCGCCAAGGCCGACATGGGTACGGGCGTTCTGGCTTCGATCGGACCGCCCGCGTTGCGTTGGCTGGCCAGAGCAGGGGTGCTGGCGCTGCTGCCAGCACTGGCGGCGCTACTGGTAGCGCCGATGGCACCGGCTTGATTCGGCCTGCCGGCAATGGTGCGCGAAGCGCGTGGCCTCGATTGCGCTGCTTGTTTGATGGTGCGAATTAGCTCGGTGCCCGATTCTGAAATGAAGTCTTTCAAGCCTAATTTGGGTTTGGTCACATAAGCCACCGCGCCCGCCGACAAGGCTTGCATGGTGGTTTCGGCACCGCGTTCGGTTAAGGTGGAGCAAATCACCACCGGGGTGGGGCGCTCTTGCATGATTTTTTTAAGAAAGGTAATGCCGTCCATACGCGGCATTTCAACATCCAGTACGATCACATCCGGCCACTCTATCGCCATTTTTTCTTGCGCCATAATCGGGTCTGCGGCAGAAGGCAAGATCTGGATTTGCGCATCTTTGGCCAAAACCATGCTCATTACTTGCCGGACGACGGCCGAGTCGTCAATAATCATGACTTTAATTTTGTTTTGCTGCGTAACACTCATAATCAATATGCTTTCCAAGGCGAGAACGGGAATGACTGGTTCGAAATCAGTTTGTAGCACGCCGACTACGGCGATCAATTCGGTATGCACCCGGTCCTATTTGTACTAAACCCTCTACCACCCCACTCAAAGTTTCTGCGAGACCTACAAATAATACGCCATCAGGCACCATGGCGGACATTAACTGGGTAATTACTTTACGTTTTATTGGTGGTTCAAAATAAATTAACACGTTTCGTAGGAAAATAACGTCAAACGGTACTAATTCGGGCAGGGGTTCAATCAAGTTGATTTGTGCAAATTCGGTTTTTTCGCGCAAACTTTTGTCCACCAGAATCGATCCTTCATACGGCCCACTGCCGCGTAAAAAATAGCGTTTCAAATAATCATTGGGAATGCCGTCCAGTCTATCCATACCATACAGGCCATTGACAGCAGTGCGCAAGACCCGGGTGGAAAGGTCAGAACCGCGCACTTCCCAGTTTTGACAAAGCCCTTTCCGGGTCAATTCCTGCAAGGTCATGGCGATGGTATACACTTCCTCACCAGTCGAACAGGCCGCGCTCCAGACCCGAAACACATGGTCTTTGGTGGCTTCGGTGGCAAGATCCGACAACATTGTGAAATGGGCTGGTTCACGGAAAAAATAGGTTTCGTTGGTGGTGAGTAAATCAATTGCCGTTTGTAATTCATCACAATGGTTATTGCTTGCCAGCATGGAGAAATAATCACCATAGCTGGTCAAGCCCAGTGTTTGTATGCGTTTAAACAAGCGTCCCGACACCAGGGCTTTTTTATTCGGCCCCAGTGAAATACCAGAATGTTTAAATAAAAGATCGCGGATGACAATGTATTCACGATCAGTCAAGCCATTTAATTCCATATTGCAAATTTTTGTCGTATTGATGAACAAATGTTTCAGTAATTCAAGCTGGGAAGCATCACTTATTCCGCTCGTAGTTGGGCTAACTCCTCGACTGCGAATGTGTGGCTAATATCCAAAATAATGCTAAAATTGCCATTGATCTTGGCCATGCCCGCAATAAAATCCGTGCGTACACTGGCACCAAAATGCGGGGCGGCCTCGATTTGCTCTTCGCTCAAGTCGATCACGGCCGAGACCGAATCGACCATCACACCAATATCGAAGTGTTCATCATCGTATTCGATTTCGATCACCACGATGCAGGTGCGTCGCCCAACGGTTGCCGCGCCACGCCCAAGGCGCGCACTTAAATCAATCACCGGCACCACCGAGCCACGCAAATTGATGACGCCACGAATTGACAATGGCATCAAGGGGACGGTGGTGATATGCGAAAACTGGATGATCTCCTTGATCGTCAAAATGCCCATGGCAAACATTTCTTGCGCGAGAAAAAAGGTCAGGTATTGGCCCGTGTCGAACCGAACTTGATCCAGGTCATAGGCATCGTTACTCATTCCCTGCTCCTTTGTTGCACCCGTTCATTGTCAAATTGCCTGCTTTAGCCACCATTTAAATCATTAAAAGCGTTTGAAATGCGATTCATCGGGGGCGGCATTGGTAATGCGCCGCGTGGTGCGTTTGGGTGTCGCTTTGTTTCCTATTGCAACCCGTGGCGTGGTAATGGCGTCACTGCCATCGGCCAGGGTGAAGAAGTCCATCAAACCTTGCAGTTGTTCGGCTTGGCCCGACATTTCTTCCGAAGTCGCGGCCAATTCTTCTGCCGCCGCCGCGTTTTGTTGCGCCACCTGGCTCAATTGGCTGACGGTGCTGCTAATTTGTGCCAAACCGGTGTTTTGCTCTTCGGATGCGGCCGAAATTTCTTGCACCAGATCGGAAGTTTTGCGGATCGATGGAATCATGGCCGTCAACAATTGGCCTGCTTCTTCCGATACCGTGACACTGGTGCCCGCCAATTCGCTAATTTCTTTGGCTGCTACCTGACTGCGTTCGGCCAGCTTACGTACTTCGGCTGCCACCACGGCAAAGCCTTTGCCATGTTCACCCGCGCGCGCGGCTTCAATTGCCGCATTCAAGGCCAGCAAATTGGTTTGGTAGGCAATATCGTCAACAATGCCAATTTTGGCGGCAATTTGCTTCATCGCTGAAACGGTTTGTGCTACGGCATTGCCACCCGCGACTGCTTCCTGCGCTGAATTGGTCGCCATGCCATCGGTGATTTTTGCATTCTCGGCGTTTTGTGCGACCGAGGCCGACATTTCTTCCACCGAAGAACTGGTGCGCTCGACGCCGGAGGCTTGTTCGGATGCCGCTTGCGACAAGCTTTGCGCGGTGGCACTGACCTGAGCCGAGGCCGAGGTGAGCGCATCGGCGGCGACCCGCACGTCGGCGATAATGCTGGACAGTTTCAAGGTGCTGGCATTGGCATCATTTTTGAGTTGGCCAAAGATGCCATCGTAATCGCGCGTGATGCGTTGGGTCATATCGCCTTGCGCCATGGCACTTAAGACCCGCACCACTTCGTTCAAGCCCACATCCGAGGTTTCCATCAGTTGGTTCATGTTTTTGGAGAGGGCAGCAAAGAAGCCGGTTTTGCCCGCTTCATCCAAACGACTGGTAAAGTCGCCTGCGGCAGCAGCTTGCACCAGCTCGGCAATATCGCGCTCAATTTCCAGTTCTGCGGTGCGATCAAGCCATTCCACCACCGTGCCCAGGTGTTTGCCTTGCACATCCATGATGGGGGTGGCAACCAGGGAGAATGAACGCACGCCCACCTTGATTTGGGTGCGGAAGGTATTGCGCAAGCTACCCAATAAATTGCGTTGGTGCGACGGGTTTTTATGGAATACGTCGAAATTGGAACCGATCACTTTATTGGCGTCAAAATTGGGTAACTGGGCGCGAATATCGGTTTGCGCCACGCTTAACATTTGCAACACCGCCTGATTGGCGTAGACGATATTGCCATCGGTATCGGCAATCATTAAATTGGTGGTGGAACTGTCGAGTGCCTGCTTGATGCGGGTATTGGCGCGCGCCTGTTCTTCCGCTTTCACTTCGGCGGTGCGGTCAGCCCATTCCACCACGGTGCCAAGACGGGTATTTTTCTCATCAAATACCGGGGTGGCGACCAAACCAAAGACGCGTGGCCCCAGCTTTAATTGGGTGCGGTGAGCGTCCCGCAAACCACCCAGTAAGCCGCGTTGATGCGCAGGTCGTTTGTGGAAGTGGTCGATATTGCGGCCCAAAATGTCTTGCGCGCGAAATTGTGGCAAGTCCTGGCGGATATCGCTTTCGGCTTCGGTCAATAATTGCATCACCGCCTGGTTGGTGTAAATGATGTTGAAGTCCGCGTCGGCAATCATCACACCGGTGCTGGTGCTGTCAAGCGCAATTTTGGTGCGGGCATTATTGGTTGCGGCAACCGCTGCTTGCGCCAGGTTTTGGCTCATCTTGGCCAAAGCCTGCATCAGCTTGCCCACTTCATCGCTGCTGGTGGTTTTGATGTCGGTACTGAAGTCGCCCACGGCCACTTTGTTGGCAACCATCAAGGCTTGTTGCATCGGTATGGTCAGCGAACGGGTAATAATCCAGGCCGTTGCTGCGCCCAGTAACAGGCCTAAAACCAACATCATCAGCAAGACTTGTTGGGCGGCTTTATAACTGGCCTCGGCATTTTTGGCCATTTCGTCATTTTTTGCTTCTTCATGTTTAATGCTGTCGGCAAGCAAATCTTTCCACTTTTGGCGTTGCGCCAATTGTTGATTGAACACATCGGTCGCTTCCTTGACCGAATGTTTGCGCGACAAGGACACAATCGAATCGGTTGCAGCGCGAACTGATAATTTCGCTTCATCAATCGCAGCCAGACGCTTTTTGTCGTCGTCTCCCGTGCCCAGTTTTTGAACCATCTCTGATTGTTTGTCGTACTGAGCGCGTTGGCTGGTGATTTTTGCCGCGCCATCTTCCACCGTTTTATCATCGTTGGCCAAAATCATTCTGGCAAGGGCGTCAGAAATTTGGGAAGTGGATTCTTCCATCTTGCTCAAGGCAGAGATGACTTTCATGTTTTCATTGACTAATTTGTTCATGCTATCTTGTTGCTGACCCAAACTGCGCAGCGCAACAATGGTCATGATCACGGTAATCAGCAAGACTACGCCAAAGCCGACGGCGAGTCGAGTTCCAAATTTCAGATTGGAAAGGTTCATTGCTTGCTCCTGGTTTTAAGGCTTCAATAAAAACAAAATATTTAATAAAAACAAAATAAAAACGAAATAAAAAGGATGATGCAAAAATCTGAATTTTACTTTATGTTGCGTGAATCGCCGTACTCATGGCTTCCAGTTCTTCAATGCTGAATGTTTTGTTGATGTTCAGAATAATAATAAACTGTTCGCCAATTTTGCCTATGCCCGAAATAAATGCATTGCGTGCCTGGTCGCCAAAGCGCGGCGGTGGCTCAATTTGTTGGTCAGGCACATCGATCACGGCTGAAACGGCATCCACCATGGCACCGATGATAAAGGTTTGCCCCTGTAGCGCCACTTCCAAAATGATAATACAACTGCGTTTGCCCACTTGGGCTGCCGACTGCCCAAAGCGGACATGTAAATCGATGACCGGTACCACCGCGCCGCGCAAATTGATAATGCCGCGAATATAATCGGGCATCATCGGCACGCCGCTGATTTCGGTATATTGAATAATTTCTTTCACCACCAGTATGTCCAGCGCAAACACTTCCTTGCCCAGCGCAAACGTCAAATACTGTTTGCTGGGAATGCTGACATGGACTACCTTCTGAGCTGCTTTGAACATGGCGCATCCTTTTTATTGCAGATGGGTTTCGCGGTCACCGGCCAGACGCACCAGTGACGGCACATCCAGAATCAACGCGACTTCCCCGGAACCGAGCACCGTACCGCCGCTGATGCCGCGTACCTTTTGAAACAGTTTGCCCAAGGGCTTGATCACGGTTTGGTATTCGCCCAATAATTGATCCACCACCAAACCGGCGGCCATTTCACCATTGCGCACCACCACCACACTGCGTCGTTCAGAAAGGGCGTCTTGAATATTAAAAATTTTACGCAATTCAAGAAAGGGCAGCACTTCGCCGCGTAAATTCAAGGTGCCGCTCCAGTCGGAATGGCCTTGCAATTGGCTGGCATCGGAATCAATACATTCCACTACCGCATGCAAGGGAATCACATAGGAACTTTTGCCCACCCGCACCAGGAAGCCATCGATAATGGCGAGCGTGAGCGGCAGCCGAATTTCAATCGTGGAGCCTTGGCCGACGATGGTTTTTGGGGTAACACTACCGCGCAAGGCTTCAATATTTCTGCGCACCACATCCATACCCACACCGCGACCGGAGAGATTGGTGACTTTTTCGGCGGTCGAAAACCCCGGTTCAAAAATCAGATTGAGTTTTTCCAGCTCGCTTAATACCTGGTTGGGGCCAACCAGGCCGCGCTCACGTGCTTTGGCGAGAATTTTTTCTCCATCCAGGCCACGCCCATCGTCGGATACTTCGATCACAATATGGCCAGAATCATGGTGCGCCGACAAATGCACGGTGCCCACTGCGGGTTTGCCAACCGAGAGCCTTTGTTCCGGTAACTCTAAACCGTGATCCATGGCATTGCGCACCAAATGCATTAAGGGGTCGCCAATTTTTTCCACCACCGATTTATCGAGTTCGGTTTCAGCCCCTTCAATTTCAAGGTGGATTTCTTTGCCCAATTCGGCGGCGGTATCGCGCACCACACGCTTGTAGCGCGCAAAGGTTTCACCAATTTGCACCATGCGCAGGGCCAGGGTGCCATTGCGAATTTCTTCTACCAGGCCACTCATTTGCTGGGTGGTTTCAATTAACTGGGTTTCGCGCAGCCGTTGCGCCAACAGGCTGGCACTGGCTCCACAAATGACCAACTCGCCCACCAAATTGATTAAGGCGTCGAGTTTGTCGGCTGGCACGCGCACGAAGCGTGATTCATCGGGCTTGCCATCTTTTTTACCTTGTTTGGTCAGTGCCGCATCCACCACTTCGCTGGCCACCTTGTTTTGGGCGATTAGAATTTGCCCCAGTTGTGAATTGGACGAGGGATTGTTCGCCGCAACACCCGCAGGATGGTTCCCGCTATTGCCGCTATTGCCGGTATTGTTGCCATGATCATCGCTTGAACGCTGCCCCTGGCGTCGTTCATCGTGATCCTGATTTTGTTGCGCCAGCAAAGCCTCGTCCAGTGCCTGGCGCGAAATGGCTCCACAATCAACCAGTAAATCGCCCAGGCGCGCCTCTTTTGGCAAGTCGCGCAATAAATTCAAAAAGTCCGATACCCGGCGGTTGGGGGGTAAGATGCGGATGGTGCAATCTTCGCGCACAAATTCAAACGCGGCATCAATGTCGGCGCGTGAGGCTTCTGATTGCAGGCTCACTTCAAAACCCAG
This sequence comes from Janthinobacterium lividum, assembly GCA_945864765.1. Classification (GTDB taxonomy): domain Bacteria; phylum Pseudomonadota; class Gammaproteobacteria; order Burkholderiales; family Burkholderiaceae_D; genus CAMBDR01. The sequence goes on from CAMBDR010000061.1 coordinate 9,885, forward strand.
GTAGCAGGATTCCGGGTCAAACGAGCTTAAGTGGGGTAAATGTTCTTCAATAATGATCAGCGTTTGGATTTGGCCCAGGGAGCGTAAATAGCCGATCACGCTCAAGGGATCAAAGCCATTGCGAAAGGTATTTTCGCCAAAGCGCAAAGAAATATGCCAGGTGCCGGGATTATTGACCGGGGCGGGAAGGGCGGTCGTGCTGGATTTGCGCTTGCCGTCCAGCCAGGTACTTAATTGTTCGACCATCAGCGCGGCTTTTTGGTCACTGGCGGCAATGCTGGCCGCATCGCATCCTTTGTTCTGCGCCTGTTGCAATAAATCACTGAGAATATCGCTGCTTTTCAACAACACATTGCTTAAATTGGGATCGATGGTGATTTCATTTTTGCGCACTCGATCCAAAACGCTTTCAACCTGGTGGGTAAAATTGACAATCCGGTTCAAGCCAAACAGACCTGCCGAGCCTTTGATGGTGTGGGCGGCACGGAATAAGGCGTTAATGGTTTCGCGATTACCTGGGTCGGTTTCCAATATCAGCAGCGTATCTTCAATTTGCTGCAGCATGTCATTGGCTTCAGCAAAGAAGGTTTCGAGCGCGTCGTCATATAAACCCATGTCGTCACTCATTGATCGGCTCCTGCACCAAAGTAAATCGGTTAGTGATGTTGTAGGTGTTGAATAATTCCGTAATCGATTCCGGCACCTGATGCAAAATAAGCTCGGTTTCGGTTCCTGCTACCGATTTTGCGCTGGCAAGCAACAACTGCAAACCCGCGCCATCACATTCGGTGACACCGGAAAGGTCGATTCGTATCGGCTCCAGATCCATATGGCTTTGCTCCAGGGCGGCTGCGAGTTGTTGCTTTAATGCGGCAGCTTGATAGATTGTTAATTCGCCCGTCATGAAGATCCGCGCCATTTGGTGTGCTCCAGCAAAAATACAGTTAAAACGACAGGTACAAGCTCGCCCTGGTTCGGGTGGGCATTAAAATTGCATGAAAATTAAGGTAAATCAAGGCAAAATCAATTTGGAAACCGCATTGAGCATTTGGGTAGGATTGAATGGTTTCACAATCCACGCTTTCGCGCCAGCCAGTCTGCCTTCCTGTTTTACTTCGTCATCGCTTTCTGTGGTGAGCATAATGATCGGCGTGAATTTATAGCTGGGGTCTTGTTTGACCTGGGTCACAAATTCAATCCCGTTCATATTGGGCATGTTCACATCGGATATGATCAGATGAACTTTTTTGCCGCCTAATTTGGCCAGCTTCGCCAAGGCATCACGTCCATCGGACGCTTCGATTACCTCATAACCTGCACCAGTCAACGCGATTTGCACTACCCGTCTCAGGCTTGCAGAGTCATCAACAATAAATACGGTCTTAGCCATGTTTCTAATCCTAAAAATTTAAAAGAATGTAACGTCTTCGTCCTGGGTGTCCTGCTTTGTGCCTTGTCTTTTGTCTCGGGTGATGACCCGGCCTTTGTCGAGCGCGGCATCATGAGTATGTTGTT
>CAMBDR010000062.1 GCA_945864765.1 Janthinobacterium lividum
CAACCCGCCAAGCTGGCGGCCATGGAAGGCATCTGGGACACGCAAAAAGGCGCATCTGCCGTGTTGTTTGCTTTGCCGGATGCGGCCAGCCAATCGAACAAATATGAAATTGCCATCCCCAAACTGGCTTCGTTTTACCTGACGCATGACTGGGATGGCGAAATCAAGGGCATCAAAGCCTTTGGCGACCAACACCCACCCGTGGCCCCGGTATTTTGGGCCTTTCGCACCATGGTGGGCACGGGTCTTTTGATGTTGGCGGTAAGTTGGCTGGTAAGCTGGCAGTTGCTTAAAATTAAAGACATTAATTTGCTCAGTGCGCGCGTGTTGACGGCGATGACTTTTGCCGGCTGGCTGGCATTGGTGGCAGGCTGGTATGTGACTGAAATTGGGCGACAACCGTGGCTGGTGTATGGCGTACTGACCGCCGCGCAAGCCGCTTCCAGCGTACCGGCCAGCAATATTGCGGCAACGCTAATCATGTATTTGCTGCTGTACGCCGCCTTGCTGACGGCGTATGTGACGGTGATTTTCCATTTGGCAGGTAAAGCAGGCAGCCATGGCAGCGATACTGCCGACGCTGCCACCGCTAATGCCACCATCACCCGAAACGGAGGGCTACATCATGCTTGATGCCAATATCGACCTCAGCACGCCAGCTGGCTGGTTACCGCTGGCCTTTGCCATTATTATGGCACTGGCCATGCTGGCCTACGTTATTTTGGACGGTTACGACCTGGGCGTGGGTATTTTGCTGCGCCATGCCGACGACGTGGCGCAAAAAGACAGCATGATCGCCAGCATCGGCCCGTTTTGGGACGCCAACGAAACCTGGCTGGTGCTGGGCGTGGGCGTGCTGCTGGTGGCCTTTCCTTCCGCACACGGGGTGATTTTGGGCGCGCTGTATCTGCCGGTGGCCTTGATGTTGATGGGGCTGACCCTGCGCGGGGTGGCGTTTGATTTTCGCGTCAAAGCCAGAACCGTGCATCGGCCTTTGTGGGATCGGGCGTTTTTCATCGGCTCACTGCTGGCCTCGTGGGCGCAAGGCTATATGCTGGGGGAGTTGATTACGGGTTTTCAGGCGGGGCTGGCCAATACCTTGTTTAGCGCGCTGATCGGGTTTTGTTTGATTTCCGCCTACCGCCTGCTGGGCGCGGGTTGGTTGATTATGAAAAGCGAAGGTGCGCTGCAACTGAAAGCGGTACAGTGGGCCAGTGCCAGCGTTTGGCTCACTGCCGCCGGGGTCCTGGCCATTTCCATCGCCACGCCTTGGGTTAGCCCACGCATTTTCGCCAAATGGTTCAGCTTTCCCAACCTGCTGTTGTTGCTGCCGATTCCCGCCATGACGCTGGTGCTGTTTGGCGTCATCGCGCGCAGCTTAAAGCGCTTGCCAGTGCGGCTGGCGGATGGCAACCAATATGGCAGCGCCGTGCCGTTTGCCTGCACGGTGGGGATATTTATGCTGTCGTTCTACGGCTTGGGCTACAGCCTGTTTCCGTGGTTGGTGATAGAACGCATCACCATTTGGCAAGCCGCCAGCGCACCGGAAGCGCTGATGGTGATTTTTTATGGCGTGGCCGTGGTGTTGCCGGTCATCATCGGCTACACCGTGGTTGCCTATCGCGTGTTTTGGGGCAAATCTGGTAAGTTGAGTTATTGAATAGCCGCAATACTTGGTAAATTGCCGGATACAGGCTGTCTAATCCGGCTGCCGGGCAAACATGGCAATCAGGCTGCCCACCTGAAAAGTCGATAGATGAATCGACAAGGCATATAAAGCAATCGTGATGCGTACACCCGCCGTTACCAACAGCGCTAGCATGGAAAGCAATATTGTGTACGATAAAAAGGGTGGACTGGGTGAAATGGGTGATGCTGGCATGGCACAACAATGGTCGTAAAAAGGTCATTGTAGCGGGAAAAACCTGGTTCCAGCCGGGCTTTTTCAGGTTTCCTCACAGAATCAGGGGTAAGCTGGTGCAATACGCTTGCGGTGGAATGTAAAATACCGTTAAATGGCAACTACGCCACGCCCACAATGACCTGTTTGTTTGGAGCCGCACCATGCCCAAGTCGCTGAAGTATGACAAAAACTTGCCGCTCTACCTGGCCAGCGGCCGGCGTTTTGCCCTGCAAGATGCGTTGGCCTGTATCGAAGCGGCTTTTGCGCAAAACAAACCGGTGTTGATTTATCTGCATGGCCGCGCGGCTGGCAAGGGTGAACCAAAACGCAGCGTGAAGGATGGCACCTATGCGGCCTTGCAGGCATATGGCGCGGCGGTGATTGGTTTTACCTGGGATGCCGATGATAATGGCTATGACATTCAACGCCCGCTCGCCATCAAAGCCGGGTTTGTACAATTTTTGGATTTGCTGGCCCAGTTTGTGGCAGCCAAGGCGCTGGCTTTACCTTCACTGCTGGCGCACAGCATGGGTAATTTATTAATTGCGGATCTGGCCAATGAAGGGTATTTTTTGGCGCAAGCTTCAGCGCAACAGCCAGCGCCTCCACGCTTCAATCATATCGTCTTGGTGGCCCCGGCCCTGAAAAGTAAAGATCATCACCAATGGCTGGGGCAAATTCAAGCGGCCCGGCAAGTGTATGTTACCTATAACCAGTACGACAGAATCCTGCTGGCACTGGGCGTGGTGACCTTTGCCGCCATGCTCGGCAAAAAACTGGCTTTACCCTTGGCGGTAAGCGCTACGGTGCAGTATGTTGATATTGGTGATTTGCGTGTCAACCATCATTATTTCGTACCATCTGGTCAGGAGAATAAAAAAAATCTCACGACCTTCTTTGCTACGGCACTGCGTGGCCAAAGCGTGGATTTGGCCACGCTGGCACGCCCGGTGCAACTGAATGGCGTGACGGTGTTTCGTCTGATTAATGGTTGATTAATGGTTGATTAATGCCCGATCAAAGTTGGCTCGCAACATGAGAAAGGCTTGACGCGCCCACGCAGTGAGCATACAGTGAATTAGCCTGGTTGCCATAACGCATCATTGCCTTAGAGGAAGTAATCACCGTGAAACAGTTTGCCCTGCCTGTTGCCAAGCGCGCATTAATTTTGAGTGACCGCCAAGGTTTTGCCCGGCGTTGGTTTGCGCCCAATTTGCAAGCTGTGTTGGTTCCGCCACAGCGCGACCAAGTCGCCGCATGCGTGACGGCGGCTTTATCGACTTATGGCAAGGCGGTGAAGGTCACTTCAGGCCGCCATTGTTATGAAGACTTTGTGTATAACGCCAATACCCTGGCCATTATCGATATGACGGCGCTCAATCAAGCCGGTTATGATGAGCGGCGGCAGGCGTTTTTTGTTGATGCGGGGTGCGAATGTTGGGGCGTGTACCGCCTGTTGCTTAATGGCTGGGGCAAAACCTTGTCGGCTGGCTCGTGCGCTTCGGTGGGCATGGGTGGGCATATTGCCGGCGGGGGCTATGGCTTGCTGTCGCGTCTGCATGGCTTGACGATTGATCATTTGAGCGGCGTCGAAATCGTCACCTGGGATGCCAACAGCAAACAGGCGCAATTGCGCTATGTGTCTGGCAATAGCGCGAGTGCGGCTGAGCGCGATTTGTTTTGGGCCTTGTGCGGCGCAGGCGGCGGCAATTTTGGCGTGATTGTGCGCTATTATTTTGATCAATTGCCGGATGCCCCCGCATATGCCAGCATTTGGCATGCATCCTGGAACTGGGCCAATATCAGCCCCGCCGCCCTTGCCCATTTGTTGGCAGCGTATGCTGATCTGGTGCAGCAGATGCCGGAGTCCGACTTTACTTTACTCAAACTCAATCACGTGGCGGCAGGTAAAATTAACCTGATCATGCAAATGGCATCGCGGCCCGATGCCAGCTTTGCAGGGCATTGCGCCCACGTTGCCAGCAGCATTGCTAAAGCGCTGGCCTGTTTTGCCCAGTTGCTGCCAGAGCACAGCGTGCAACACCTGACTTACCTGGAAGCGCTGCAAACCCTGAATGGCTGCGGCCCGAATCAATTTGGCAAGTATAAATCGGCGTATATGAACAAGCCCTTTCCCGCCAATCAGGTGGTGGCGATTTATCATTGGTTGCACAGCACCCCGCCCGGAATCGATGCGGCCGACATGCAGCAAAGCCTGTTGCAAGTGGATAGTTATGGTGGGGCGATTAACCGCCGCGCCGCCAACGAAACGGCGGTGCCGCAGCGTAGCGCCATCATGAAGCTGCAATACCAAACTTATTGGAATAATGCCGCCGAACCGGGGCAAAACCACTTGCCAGCGTATCAGGCACAACAACATGCCCATTTGGAATGGATTGAATCCTTTTACCGCGCCGTGTATGCCGAATATGGCGGCACGCCCGACCCGCGCCACGACCCGACTGGCACGGTCGATGGCGCTTACTATAACTACCCCGACGTGGCCCTGGGCAATCATTTGGACGGTAAGATTGATAGCGCGCTGTGGCTGTATTTTTTGGATAACTATCGCAACCATGCGCGCAATCTGGTGCAGGTAAAACAGCAGTGGGACCCGGAAAACTATTTTCACCACGGGCAATCGATACCGGTGCGTTAAGCAGCCGCAGTGCAAACTCAATTGCAAACTCAAACCCAGGTGCGCAAACCGGTCAGCAGTAGCATGCCCACCAAAATGGTGAGCAGCATATCGCGCTTGATCAAAAAAAACAGGGTTGCCCCTATCGCGGCCAGCAATTTGTGATTGGAGAAGCTCACTTGCAACAGGCCGTTATTCAATAACAAGTCGGGCACGGTAATGGCCGCCAGCGCGCAGGCGGGCGCGTAGCGCAGCACCTCTTGCATGCGCTTGGGCAGGGTGACATGGTGGCCCAGCAACCAAAACGAACAACGCATGATGAGGGTGGCCAGCAGCAGGCAGGCAATGACGGCCCAAATTTCCCAATCAACCATGGCGGCCCCCCGGTTTTTGCCGACTCATTTGCCAATATTCTTGCCATTCTTCAATCGCCATCGCCGTCAACATGCCAGCAATTACCGCCGCCAGCAAACCCAGTTTATACGGCAGGCCATAAGCCAGCAGTGCCACCGCACTCGATACCAGCACACCGCACAGGGCGGCGCGGTTAATAATCAAAGGAATGGTAACGCAAATCAAGCCCAGCGTGCCAGCAAAGCTAAAGCCCCATTCTGGAGGAATTCTACTGCCCAATAACACCCCCAGCGCCGAGCCGATTTGCCAGACTAACCAATTAGGGTACAGTAAGCCGGCAAGGTACGAGACCTTGCCCTTGGCCGCTCGCTCAGTCGGAAAGCGCACCATAAACAGTGCCACCGTCAGGTCGCCCGCCAAAAAACCCAGCAGCATGCGCCGGGGCCAGCGCAAATGGGTAAATTGCGGTGCCAGTAAAATTGCAAACACCAAAAAACGCAAGTTGACCACCAGTGCCGTGACAAAAATCACCCAGATCGGCGCATGGGCGGCGATCAGCGGCAAGGCCGCCAATTGGGCCGAGCCGGCGAACACAAATAAAGACATGCATAACGCTTGCGGAACCGAGAGATGGGATTTGACCATCGCCACGCCGATCACCATACCCCATGCCAGCATGCCGATCAGGGTGGGCGCACCCATCTTGACGCCGGCGCGAAACAGCGAGTCATCATAATCGGGAAATTTGCCTGTGCTATTTCGTTGATCCATTCGCCCCTCCCGGCGCTACGGTATGGGGCTATTTTACCGATGAAATAGCGGCTTGGGCGCTCGTGTGCAAAAAATCGGGCAAGTCTTGCACTCAGCTTCAACCCGCCCGACGCGGTTCAATAGCCGCTGGCCCCGCCTGCGCGGCGGGCGTCTGCGGCACCGTGGTAAATCGGAAAGCCGAAACTATCGTATTCCACCGCAATCCCGGCCAAGCCGCTCACCAGCCCGGTATCATTGAAGGTGCTGCTGGTATAGCCGTAGGTGCTGCGCATGATGCTAACCAGATTGGCGATGGGGCGGCCACTTTCCACTTGCGCGATGGAGGTGTTCAAGCCTTGGCCGCTCCAGTTATCGGCATTGATGGCCGCTTGCAAATCCATGCCATACACCACATTGCCGAGAAAGGCTTTGATGATGTAATCCGGAATCGGCCCACCGCCGGCCGAACCCCACACCAGGCGCAGGCGGCTTTGGCTATCAAACGCAATCGACGGCGAGATCGAGCTGCGTGGGCGTTTATTGGCGGCATAACCGTTGACATCGCTCCCGACTGAACCTGCCGAGAAGTTGGACATGGCGTTATTGAGCATCATGCCAGCCGCTTCAATATGTGCGCCCCAATGGGTGTTGATGGTGGTGGTCATGGCCAGCGCGTTGCCGTAGCCATCCACAATGGCCAGGCTGCTGGTTGTATTGCCATCGCGCTCGCGTTGCAAACGCGCGCTGGCTTCGGTATCTTTTTTATAGCTTGATGGCGGGGTTTGCCCGAGCGTGGGGATGGTTGGCACATAAGCGGGAATGCCTTCGTTCAAACCGCCCGTCATCACCGAGCTGCGCGCCACACCATTGATCAAACCAGCGCGAAAATCCAGGTAGCTCGGGCTGAGCATGGCTGCCACCCGCTCATCCACATTCGAGAAAGCCGGGTCACCGACAATATTGCGTCGATCCGCATTGGCAAAGCGGCTGGTTTCGGCGGTCAAATAATAAAAGCCGGGGCTGGCGAAAGCTTGTTTGGCCAGATCTTTACGTTCCAGCACGCCCAGCGAATACAACACCACCGCACCGCCAAACAAGGGGGCAGGTTGGGTATAAATGCGCTGGCCGAAAGCGTTGCCCACCAGCGGCGCGCGCTCTTGCGCCCGGTAGTTGGCAAAGTCGCTGGCCACCATCAAGCTGGGGATGCGCGCCGGAATAATCGGGGCCGAGGTGGTGCCGGTTTCGACGTTATAGGTAGCGGGCAAAATCGAGGTACAGTTATTGCCGTTTTGGGCATTGGTTTTATCTTCCTGAAAGCGGCGCAAAATTGCCGTTACAATCGGGCCATTGGGGTCATAAAACGCGGCTGCGCCACCGTCGCGCAGCTGGCTCATGGTAGTGGCCAGCGGCAGATTTTTGATCAGGGTGCCAACTGGTAAGGGCTTGACCCCGCTGGTATCGGATAAATCGCAATAACGGGCGCGGATATCTTTATACTGGCAACGCACTGCGCCCCAGCGGTCACGCGTGCTGTTAAACCAGGCATTCACCCCGCCTGCATTGAGTGGCGTGCCGGTTTCATCATCAAACACGGTGCCGGTGTTGTAGAGCGATGAATACATGTAATCGGTCATCGGTATGCCATTTTGTGCCAGCGTGATGGCGTCATCCCACAGCGTATTCCAGGCACTGCGGCCATGCGCCTTGTGTACCATGTCCAGCACCTTGAGCGTGCCCGGCACACCGGTGGCGCGGCCAGAAATATTCACATTGGCCTGCTGTGCCGACAAACTACCGCCCAGCACCTGGCCGGAGCGGCACAGCAAATCGGCACTGGTTGCCATTTGGTAAATTGAGCTGGTGCCTGCCACGCCGATATTGGCTGGCGCGCTGGCCAGGCCGTCCCAGGTATGCACTTTTTTATTGCCGGCGTCGTAGTAGGTAATCACGCTACCGCCGGCCAGGCCGGAAGCAAACGGTTCCACCACGCCCAGTACCGCCTGCACGGCGATGGCGGCATCAATCGCCGAGCCACCGCGCGCCAGCACCTTACAACCTGCGGTCGAGGCAAAAATATCTGCCGAGGCCACCATAATATTGCTACCCACAATGCCCACCGTTTGCTGATACGGGGCACCGCGTTGCAGGCGGCATTGGCTGGCGTCAAACAGGGTTGCTTTGGTAACGCCGGCTTCCAATGCCAGCGCCAACGGCGCACTACTGCACAGCGCCAGTGCCAAGGCGGTGCGAACTAAAACCGGGTGAGAACCATGGCCAAGTTTGGGGCCGGAAGGATTGCCATGTTTAGCGTTCAGACTAATATGTGATGGCCTAAAATGTAATAAATGTTCCATGATATGTTTTTAAATTATGTAAGATATTTTAATTGGGATGAATAGTGTAACATAATCAAGGTGAATTTATCATATTTAATTTGCGTGTATGCGCTTATTTGGCAATAGCGCAAAAACTGTGGCGGGGGTGAGCAATGGCTGAGGGATGGCGAAACGGGTGTATTATTCAAGTTGCGTGTGAAACTTGATCGAAGACTTTGGACTTAATCCAAAGCAATGATTTGACTAATTGAAAAGGGGCATCATGAAAATATCTGCCATATTGAGCGTTATCAGTTTGGGTTTTGGCCTGGTTATGGGGGGCAATGCTTGCAGTAAGGCTTCCGCCAGTGAGGGCAATGTGCCGACGCCTTGCAACCCCGCTGCCAGCGGCCCTGCGCCTGCCAGTGGCGCAATACCTGCCCGTGATTGGAGCAAATACCCGGTGGTGGCGCAAGTCAATACCAGCCAGGACATTTACGCCATCGGCGATACGCATGGCGACCCGGATCGTTTGAACAATGTGTTGTTGGCAGCCGGGCTGATTCAAGCGGGCGTGGGGCCAGGCACATACGCAAATGTGAAATGGGCGGCGGGCAAGGCGGTGTTGGTGGTAACGGGCGACATGATCGACAAATATCCGCATGCGCTGGACGTGATTACGCTCTTGCGCGCCCTGCAAGCCGATGCCGCCAGCAAGGGTGGGCAGGTGATCATTACCATGGGCAATCACGAAGGCGAATTTTTGGCCGACCCGGGCGGCAAGAAAACCTCGATGTTTGCTGGCGAATTAACGGCTGCCAAAATGGATGTGATGGAAGTGGGCACCTGTAAAACCGATTTGGGCGCGTTTTTATGTCAGTTGCCGATAGCGGCCAAGGTAAATGACTGGTTTTTCAGCCATGGTGGCAATACGGGTGGGCAAACCATTGCGGCGCTGAGCCAATCGATTCAGGATGGTTATCAACAAAATGGTTTTGCCACCAAGGCCTTGGTGGGTTGCAATTCGATTCTGGAAGCGCGCCTGAACGACAAGGGGCCAGCCAATCTCGCCTGGATTTACAATGGGGTTGCCGGCAGCAAGCCAAAAAAACTGCTGCAAGATTATGCCAAGGCTTTGGGGGTGAACCATATGGTGCAGGGGCATCAATACGGCAAGCTGGCCTTTCCTGATGGGCAAAACCGCAAAAAGAAAGAGTTTTTTCAGCGCTATGGTTTGTATTTCCTGATCGATACGGCGATGAGCCGGGGCATTGGTACGGCAGTGGATGAAGACGATGAGCACGACAAGGACAGCAATATGTATAGCCTGGGCGGGGCTTTGCATATTACCGGCCCGGCAGGCGCGCAAACGGCAATGCTGGTCTGCGCGAATGGGAAGCAAACCACGCTTTGGGATAACAAGAAAAATAAGGATTACAAGGCGCAGGTTTGTGGGGAGTAACGCTGGCGTATGGGCCGGATTGGGGGGTGATTGGGTTTGCGGATACGTGCGTAATGCGTGTATCATCCGGCTTGGCCATGTAAGGTCGGTATTTCAGCTACCAAACAGGCTATAATTTCAAAAAATTTTGCGCTGTCAGTCTTGGTCCGCAAATTTTACCATGGCCAATTTTATCGTCTGATATAAAAACAAGAACCCCGTTGCGCTATGGCGTAGTCGCAAAAAATTAACTGCTCACATATCCTGCCGAACCAACAGCAAAGAAAGGCGTTACTCCTATGACTGTAGACTATATCGCTTCTGCCCGCAGGCACTTGAAGGACGCGCATATTTTGTTGGCTGAGCAGCGGCAAGCCAACGCCGGACAATTATTGGGCTTTAGCGTGGAATGCGGGTTGAAGGCGCTGCTGCTTGCCTGCGGTATTGTGCCGGACGCTGATGGTGGCGTCCCCGGTGCCAAACCAGAGTCAGACGGCAAGGTCTATAAAAAGAGTTCATATCGGGAACACATGCCAATGCTAAATAATAAAATCACGTCCTTGGGAAATCTGCTGCCCGACGGGCAACGGGCAATCCACTATCATGCCATGCTGCCAAACATCAGTCGCATGGAAGACTGGTCGGTAAATCACCGCTACTGGTAGGATGAAAAAATTAAACCCGATTGGGTGCAAGATTGGCAAGCTGCAGCAAACGAGACCAACCAAATGCTCGACCATGCCATTGTTGATGGAGTCATGACATGAGTATCAAATTTAACGACACACTGCGGATCGCCGCCGAAGCGGCACAGCAGGCGCAACCATTACAAGATGCCCATGTGACAAAATTGCAGGAAAAGTTGAACGAAGCCACCGCCCAGAAGAAAATTGAACCGCCAACCGACTCAACCATACGCATAATCCGTGATGTGTATGGCCGCTTACGTTTTGCGGTCAACTGCGAGGCCAATCAGTTCAACAAAGAAGCAAAAAAGATCCTCAATACAGCACTAACCACTTTGCAAGGCTTTGCCACCACGACCGAGGTTTTGTTCAGCGATGACCTGGCTAACCCAACAGCCATTTTTGATAGCGAGGATTGGCATGCCACGACGGTGCCCACCGCTGGCAACGACGCCACCTTGCCAGCGGCACAAGCAGTTATTCAGGTAATGGATCGGCAGATCATGGGTCAGGACTGGCTAAAATCAGCCGTCGAACACGGCTCTGACGAGCACGCGCCCAAGACACCGCACAGAGTGGTTTTTTATGGCGTCAAGGGCGGCGTGGGCCGCTCAACCGCCTTGGCATTGGTTGCCCATGGCTTGGCCAGAAAAGGCAAGAAGGTGTTGTTGATCGACTTTGATCTGGAATCCCCCGGCCTCTCGGGCTTGCTGCTGCCCGGCACAGCACAAGACGATGAAGGCGTTGCAGAATTTGGCCTGATCGATTGGTTTGTTGAAGACGCAGTCAACCAAAACACCGACGATATACTGGCCAATATGGTTTCCAGCAGCCCCTTGTCCAAAAATATCGGCGACAACAACAATTTGATCCGGGTCGCCGCAGCAATCGGGCGTGACGAATATGCCTACCTGACCAAGCTGGCGCGTGTGTATGCCGATGTGCCCGCCCGCCCAGGCGAAAAGAGCTTGCGCCGTTTTGCCAGCCGGATGCAGTACCTTGTAAAAAAACTGGAAGGAACCGATAATTTTGATGTGGTACTGATCGACAGCCGCGCCGGTTTGCACGATATTGCCGCCATTTCCATCACCAGCTTGGCCGACACCGCGCTCTTGTTTGCCACAGACAGCCCGCAAACCTGGCAGGGCTATCGACAACTGTTTACCCACTGGCAACAACACCCCGATGTGTGCAACAAGGTACGAAGCAAGCTCGCCATGGTGCAGGCACTGGCCCCCAAGAATGACCGTGAAGGCCGCTCGGCCGCCTTTCTGACCCATTCCTATGAA
>CAMBDR010000063.1 GCA_945864765.1 Janthinobacterium lividum
GGTGGAGACCAGCCGCACTTGCGGTGCCAACACGGTGCCGCGCACTTCGACCCCCACTTCTACTTCATTCTCCTTATCCCCTTTTTTGCGCAAGGCAAGAATATTCAAGCCCGGATTATCCCAGGCACCGGAAAAATTCAAATCCCCACGTTCAATTCGCAGTGTTTGTCCATAGGCGCGGTAACTACCTTCTCCCACAATGATATTACCGACCAAACGTGGGCCACGCCGCTCTAATGCCTGCCACTGCAAATGCCCGCCGATGCGCGCATCCAAACCCTGACCCTTGACCTTAAATTGCGGCCCCAAATCCAGTTCCAGTTGCACATTCGCACGTAGCGGTGCGGCGATTTCTTTTTGCACTTGTTTGCCACGCAAGATACGAATATCGTCACTCAAGGTCGGCGTATTGTCGGCAATCCATTCAATTTGCGCACGATCTGCCTTCAAATTACCTTTCAGCCGCAAGCCTTGCGCATCCAGATCCAAATCGGCCTGACCGCTGACCACCAACTCCCGATCCGGGCGCGAAATGACGGGCAATTGTTGTGCCTGTAATGTCAGATACAAGTGGAATAAGCTTGCTGCCTTGTCATCGGTCTTGTGGGCAGAAAAACCATTCGATGGCGACCAGCTTGACGCCAACTCGACATAGCCCTGACCCCGCACACCATCGAAGTGCAAATCCTGGAATTGTAATTTGCGCCCGGACCATTCGGCACGCAGTAAACCATTGCGCAACACCAAGCCTTCATTAATCCAGCGCACACCCAAATTATCGGCACTCACGCTACCGCGCAAATTGGGTGCCTCCAAACTACCTTCCCCATGCACTTGCATGCCCAGCGAGCCAGAATATTGCCATCCGCTTTGATTGCCAAGCCAGGCCAGCGGTGCAATCGAATCCAGTTGCGCACTCGCTTGCACTTTTAAGGGGCTGCTGCCAAGCAAGCCCCAGCGCTGCTCAATACGGCTCAAGCGGGTGGCCAGCTCAATTTTAGCTTGCCCCAGGTGCTGCCCGACCAGCGCCATCTGCAATTGCACAGCATTTTGCTGAAAATTCACATCGGCACGTAAGGTGGAAAGGCCCAAACCTTTGGGAAACTCGGGGCCTGGTTGAATATCACCCGCCTCGCGCGCCAGGTGTATGCTGCCATTCACTTGCTCACCCACGGTCAGATTCCAATCGCCGCCAATGCGCAAACCGCCACCCAGGTGGGTGCGCCACGCGGGCAACAGCGCGCCCACCCACGTGACGGGCACGCCGCGCGCGCGCCCCTGCAACTGCCACTCGTGGGCGCGCCAATCGAACTTTTCGAGGGCCAGTTCACCGCCATCAAATTGGAAATGCGCCTGCCGCACCCGCCATTGTTGCTCCGGCCGATGCCATTCCACCTGTGCCGGGCCTTGCAATTGCCACAGCCCGGCCACGCCTGCGCTTTGCACTTGTCCGCGCCAACCGGTATCTGACACCCAGCCACCTGCCAACTGCCAGTTTGATTGGGTTTCACCAACTTTCACGTGCGCCTGCAAGGTATGGCTTTGCCAATTCCCTTGCAAACTGCCACGTCCACTGAAGGGCAGATCGGTCAGCGCTGTCTTGGGTGCATCCAGTTCCCACACCAGTAGCGGGTTGGCATTATTCGCCAACGCTTGCTGCAAACTCAGGCGATTGCTGCCCCAATTCAATAAAACATCCGCGCGCTGCATTTGCTGCGCATTCAAATCCAGTAATACTTGCCCACTCAAGGGCAAACCCGCCATGCTGCTCGGCTGGAAATGTAGCGCCAGATTCATTTCGTTGATGGAACTTAATTTCAGTTGCGCTTGCCCATTCAAAACAGCCCTTGGCAACGCACCCCATGCGGCGGGATTGAGCTTTTCAAATTCGACACTTGATGCCAAGCGCCAGAATGCCGCCTGATTCGGCTTGGCAAACTGCCAGTCGATTTGCCCGGAAGCCCGTAAAACCGCGCCCTCAGTCGCAGCCGACGCCGACGCCGACGCTTGAGCCAGGCGCAAATTTTGCGTTTGCAACTCAAATTGTAAGCTGGGCTGACTCAAGCCACCCGTCAACTTTCCCTTGGCTTGAATTGAGCCAAGCCAAGCGAAAGCGCTCAAATCATGCCAATCGGCTTGCCATTGCAGTTGATCATGCGCCCCACCCAAATCACCTTGCGCCCGCAGCGAATTACCGCCCAAACGCAATGCCAAATCCAGCTTTTGCAGATGTTGTGCATCCACCTGAAGTTGGCCATGCCCGAGTAAAGCTTGCCGTAAAAACTGGCTGGGGCTAAGCTGCCATTGCGCCGCGACTTGCCACTTGGGGCCAAGCTGACCTTGTAATTTCAGACTGCTATTGATATCCGCTTGTGGGAAACGTCCAAATTGGGCGGGATTAAAATGGCTTAACTGCCCTTGCGCCGAAAAACCTGCTTGCGCCCCGGCTTGTGCATTGAGTTGTCCGGACATTTGCAATTGACTGGCCGCCGCTCGCAAGCGCACCTGCCGCAGTTGCACATTACCCGACTCGAACAGTGCCTCGGCATCCAATTGTAAATCGCGCTGCGCCAAATGCGTGGTCAATACCTGAGGTGTCAGGTTTAGCGTACCGCTTATTTTGCTGGCCAGCAAGCGCGTATGCAAACCGTGCAAATTAAAGTTTTCAGTGTGCAATGCCAACGTCGGATGGGCCGGCAAATTCGCATCCCACTCCAGCTTGCCCAGCCAATCTCCGGCCGCGCCCAAATCCAAATGCAGTTGCTGCAATTGCAGCACGCTGCCACTGCCCGTGATTTGCGCCAGCACTTTTTGCAGCGGCACGCGCCCTTGATCAAGACTGCCCGGCAAAGCATTTTGTATTTGCAATTGACCCGACCACTGGCCCTGTTTTAGTTGTGCTTTCACCGCCCCACTCAAATCCGCAACCGGGTAAGCGCTATTGAAGCCTTGCAAATTGAAATGGCTGGCTTCGATTTGCAATTCTTTCAGCGGCAATGGATCAAATGGGGTCACTGCCAAATTCAGCACCAGATTCGAAGCAAGCTTAAGCTCAGGCCGCGCCTGCAGCGTCGCATTCAGCCACAACTGGCGCAAGTCTCCCTTGATTTGCATACTGGCAGCGGGCCAAGGCTTGGGCAAAGCGCTTTGCAAATTCGCCTGCAACGCAAATGGCGCAAGCTGTTGCACGCTGGCCTGCACCTGTACCTGCCCCCAAGGCGCATCAACCTGACCGTGCACCACGCGCCACGCGCCTTGCTCGCTACGCACTCCCAGCGAAATATTGCGCCACTGGCTGCTACTTTGGCCTTGCCGCAGCGTCAATTGCTGGCATTGCACCAGATCCGCCACCAGATCAAGCCCCCACGGCAAGCTCAGTGTTTGCGGCATGGTAGCCGGGCTGCTGGTCAGCGTTTCAATCTCAAGCTGCGCCAGTTTCAGCTCACTCAACTGCACCCGGCCACGCAATA
Organism: Janthinobacterium lividum; assembly: GCA_945864765.1. GTDB lineage: Bacteria > Pseudomonadota > Gammaproteobacteria > Burkholderiales > Burkholderiaceae_D > CAMBDR01. The sequence continues at coordinate 3,471 of CAMBDR010000063.1, forward strand.
ATTGCCATGGCTGCCAGTCCAGCGCCAATTGCTGCAGGCGCACGGTTTGTTTGGCATCCCGATAGATCAACTGATCAAGCCGAATCGGCCCCCACAAGGAGCCATGCACCGCCCCCGCTGGTATCGGTTGCACGCCGAAGCTTTGCAAAGCCATTGGCAGCAAGCGCTGCAATACCGCTTCTTGCCCCAGGCCCCAAATCAAGCCCAACAGCAACAACAGCAACAACAGCGGCAGCATGCCGGGCTTGCGCCAGAAAGCTCGTGGTTTTGCTTGCCCCTTCAAAATGTCAATTCCAGGCTTCAAAATGTCAATCCCAAAGAAAAATGTAAGCGATATTTTTGTATGGCGCGCCCATAAGCCAGATCGACATTAATCGGCCCCACCGGACTACGCCAGCGCAAGCCTGCGCCATAACCCGCTTTCAGGCTCAATTCTTTGATACTGTCTTTCGCATTACCGGCATCATAAAACAGCGCAGCCCCCCATTGCCGCCCCTGCGGCCAATATTGATATTCAGCACTCATCGTCGTCAGGTAGCGCGCTCCAACCACGGCATCTCCCTGTTTTTCACCCAGTTGGGCCAAGCCATAACCACGCACTGATTGATCCCCACCAGCCCGAAACAGATAAGTCTGCGGAATGCCGGTTTTATGGCGCGAAAACAAGCCACCCAGTTCGACTCGCGTCAGCAAATTCGATTGCCCGGTAATCGGCCAATATTGCAAATATTTGAGGCTGCTACGAAAAAATGGTTCGTCGCTGACCAGGCGCACGGGCGTGCCACCAATCTGCAGATTGAAGGCGTTGCCACGGGTTGGAAAGAGCAGGTTGTCGAAGTGGCGGCGGGTAAATTGAAAGCTCACAGGCAAACTGCGACTGATACTTTTGCCCTGGCCATTGACGCTCTTTTGTTCGTTTTGGAATTCAAGTGTCAGGCTGCGCTGCAAACTGGCATTACCCCAGCTGCGTTTGGCCGCCAGGGTAGCGGTACGCGTCACCTCCCCGTTCAAATCACTACGATCAAAGGCGCTGCTCAAGCTATCGGTATCGCCGCGGCTACTGGTTGGCAATACCCATTCGGCGTGCAAACTTTGCTTGCGCGTTTCCAGCAGCAAGGTGGTATTCAATTGCAGGTCCGAAGCCAAGCCCAGCCAATCCAAATTGCTATACGCTGCTTGCAAACGGTTACCGGTATTGGTACTGTAGCCCAGCCCCAAATCGACTTTTTTGCGCCGTTGTTCGATCACACTCACCAATACGGGCGTGATCAAGGGTGCATCGCCCCTCAAACCCAAATCTGCACTCACTGCGACCGACTTAAAATAGCGCACATCCTGCAAACGGGTTTGAAATTCGAGCAAGGCCGCTTCGCTATACACGCTGCCGGGTTGAATCGGGTTCAAATTGCGCACCACCGCATCGGAATAACGCTGCAAACCCTCAATCTTTACAGCACCAAATTGCGCCGCCGGGCCACTTTGCAATACCAACGTCAGATGCACCTGCCCGGTCTCCAAATCAACATCAGCGTGCGAGTCGCTCAATTGTGCCAGCGGATAACGCAACAAACTGGCCTGACGCAACAAACCGCGCTTGGCCTGCTCCCATTCGGCTTGCCGAAAAATCATACCGGTACGCAAGGGCCAATCGGCGCGCAATTGTGTGCTGGTCGGTGCCAACTCATCAGTAAAACCCGGCAGTTGCAAATCAACTTGCCCAACCCGCACAGCTATCCCCGGTGCCAGCTCCAGCCGCACCAGCCACGGTGTTTTGGATTGATCGAGCGTCGTCACCACCTTGGCGGCAAAATACCCTTCAGTTGCTACCAGCGCAGTAACTTGCTCGGGCAGGGCTTGATAAACCCGCCACCACTGCGCCTCATCCAACCGTTCATTCCCGCGCCAACGCACCAAATCCAAATTTTGCGCCAACAACTGTTTTAAACCCGGCGGCGCAATAATATCGACTTGATAACTTCCCTGATAATCCACAGCCCAAGCCCAAGCTGCACCACCCCACAGCAGTAGGGTAATCAAGCAACGCAAGCACCTTTGGGCATTGATTCGAAACATTATCATTTACCTATTTTCCATACCACATTATAGGCTGAGCCAGCGGCCAGAACAGCCTCCTGTTCCTTCATTTCGGCTAAAATAAAACGCCTCGCCCCCCTTGTAAATTGAAATTAAATGTATTAAGATGAATCAACATTCACGCAAATAACGATTCATCATGATTAGCGAAACCACGCCTTATCCGCTTCCGCGCGACAATCCCACCCCGCCCCCGCTGGTGGAGCAGTTGGTCGCATCATATCAGCAAGTCTATCCACAAACCCGAAGCAACAGTCTGGTTTCGATCCATGATTTCGTCACCCAGGTCGCACCGTTATTTTTTGAATCGATGCAACAGGGCCGTATCGATGAATTAAAACGGGCGGCCCAAGTATATCGCCCCCAAGTGGATATTCGCATTGCCGACACACAATTACTCGAAATGCAAAAAAATGCCGCCGAAGCGGTGTTACGCGGTTCGGAATGGCTCAGTGCCATGCAAGTGGGCGAATTGGCCGGGCGCTCAGCCAGCAATCCTGCGGCCCTCGCCAATCGCTGGAAGCGTGAAGGCAAATTATTTTCCATCAGTTGGAACGGCAAAGACTGGTATCCGCGCTACGCCTTTGATGCCGTATTACAACCACGCCCGCTGATTGCCGAAGTCATCAAAATTTTTGGCCCGGATACCGACCCCTGGCGCATCGCGGCCTGGTTTGAATCTTCCAATGCCTGGCTGGATGAGCAAAAACCGCATCAATGCATCACCGATAACACCGATAACGCCCATATCGAGCGCATCCTCGAAGCCGCCCGCAAAAAGGATGGTTGGCAACATGGCTAAGCCCGTCATTCATACCTGGCCGCAATATCAACCGATCTACCGCATCCACCCGCAACGCTACGCCAGCCTGGCATTTAATGATTCCGGGCTGGGCGATGCGCGCTTTAGTCCGCTAATCCTGCCCGATGGCAAAATCATTCCCACGCTGTATGGCGGCAGCAGTTTTCAATGCGCCGCCATGGAAACCGTATTTCACGATTTGCCACGCCATATCGATGATTTTATTTTGGATTTCGACAGTTTGAGCAGCGCAATGCTATCTCAATTGACCCCGCTGCGCGAATTACGCTTGCTATCGCTCACCACGGTGGGCCTTGTGCCGCTGGGTTTAAAAAAAACCGAAGTGATTGAAACCACCGTGCATGCATACCCGCACACCAGGGCGCTTGCGCTCGCATGGCAACAGCAATACCCGGATATCGACGGTTTATACTGGATTTCGCGCCAGGACGATCAAGCTGGCGCGTGCATCTTGTTTGGCGACCGGGTAAGCGCCGCCGACCTGGCCATCAGTTCTGCCCCACAGTTTTTAACGCAAGGTCGGCAACTTGACCAATTGCTGCAATTGACCCGGCAACTTGGCATTTCCAAAGCGCGCGCCTTCCCATCCGCCATTGTGGGGTTTTAATGAAACAGTTCGCTAAACTGCCAAGCCTGGTTGAGCGTTTTTCATCCATCCGGACGAAGCTTTGCTATACTCCCCTTTAGTGATTATTTTAGGACAGACAATGCTTTCTCCCAAAGGCGCGCTGGTTTTATTTAGCGGTGGACAAGATTCAACAACCTGCCTGGCTTGGGCCTTAAACCACTATGGCAAAGTGGAAACAATTGGTTTTGATTATGGCCAACGCCATGCCATTGAACTCACCGTCAGACCCGGCATTTTACAACAAATGCGGCAACTCTCTGGCGCATGGGACAGCCGCCTCGGCCAGGATCATTTACTCGATCTGGGCTTGCTGGGTCAAATCTCCCATACCGCATTAACCCAGGACGTTGCCATTGCCATGCAAGACAATGGTTTGCCCAATACCTTTGTACCGGGCCGCAATTTATTGTTCATGATGGTGGCCGCCACCCTCGCTTACCGCCGTGGCTTACAGGTGTTGGTGGGCGGTATGTGTGAAACGGATTTTTCCGGCTACCCGGATTGCCGTGACGACACCATGAAAGCACTTCAAGTTACCCTCAACCTGGGGCTGGATACCCGCACCATACTGGAAACCCCGCTGATGTGGTTGGACAAAATGCAAACCTGGCAATTGGCAGAAAAAATGGGTGGGCCTGCCCTGACTGAAATCATTCGGCAGCAAACCCACACCTGTTACCTGGGACAACGTGATACACTTCATCCGTGGGGTTACGGCTGTGGCAACTGCCCCGCTTGCCAATTACGCGCACGTGGTTATCAACAATTTATTGAGGCAGCCGCCAGGCAGGAGCCATCATGCTAAGCGCTATTCTGACCGACATCCATGCCAATCGCCAGGCGCTCACCGCCTGTCTGGCCCATGCAGAACAACATCACGCCAGCCATTACGCCTTTTTGGGCGATTTTGTCGGCTATGGTGCCGACCCGGCCTGGGTGATCGATACCGTGGCCCAATACGTTAAAAAAGGGGCGATTGCGGTCATGGGCAATCATGATCATGCCGTCATTCACGAACCACGCAAACGCATGCATGAAGAAGCGCGTGAAGTGATCGAATGGACGCGCGGTAAATTAAACCACGAACAACTCAACTTTTTACGCACCCTGCCCATGACCGTGGATCGTGACGATATTCTTTACGTCCACGCCAGCGCCCACCAACCGGATCAATGGGAATACGTGACCGACACCCCGGAAGCGGGCAGATCGATGAAAGCCAGCCACTGCCATGTGATTTTTTCTGGTCACGTGCATATGCCGGCACTCTACCGCACCTCCGAAGAAGGCAAACTGGGCGCGCAATTACCGATTCCGGGCAGAGCCAATTTATTACGTCCGCAGCATAAATATCTCGCCCTGCCTGGCTCGGTAGGGCAACCGCGCGATGCCAACCCAGCGGCCTGTTACGCCTTATACGCCCACGAAACACGTGAACTCACTTTTTATCGTGTGCCTTACGATGTCGATGGCGCAGCCCGTAAAATTATTGAACAAGGCTTACCCATTGTCTTTGCAATGCGTCTGGTCGAAGGCATTTAAGCCAAAACGAATTCAGGAAAGACAGCCATTCATCCATGATTAAGCCCCCCTCCGATTTAATTCGGCAAAACCGCATCAATGCCGCCATCTGGAGCGCTTGCGATACCTTTCGCGGCACCATTGATCCCAGCGTTTATAAAGATTACGTGTTGACGATGTTGTTTTTAAAATACATTTCCGATGTCTGGCAAGAGCATTACGAAACACTGGCCAAGCAATTTGGCGACGAACCAGAATTGATTGAAGCGCTACTACAACAAGAACGCTTTGTCTTACCGCGCCCGGCCAACTTTTACACCCTGCACCAACAACGCAACCAACCCGGCAATAGCGTTCGAATTGACCAGGCGCTGGCCTTTTTGGAGCAAAGCAACCCGCAAAAATTGGCTGGCGTATTTCAGGATATTCAATTTCATGCCAATAAATTAGGAGAAGAGACCGGGCGCAATGCATCCCTATGCGAATTATTGGAATTATTTGCACAGCCAGATCTCAATTTAAGCCCCAGTCGGGTCGGCAATCTCGACATCATTGGCAATGCCTATGAATTTCTGATTCGCAATTTTGCTTCCAGCAGCGGAAAAAAGGCGGGCGAATTTTATACCCCACCCGAAATTTCCGAACTCATGGCCCTCTTGGTTGCCCCCGAACCCGGCGACCATATCTGCGACCCAACCTGTGGCTCTGGGTCCTTGCTGATGAAATGCGGTCAATTAATTCAAAAAAAATACACCTCCGACAACTATCATTTATATGGACAAGAAGCCATTGGCAGCACTTGGGCTTTAGCCAAAATGAATATGTTTTTGCACAATGAAGACAGGCACAAAATTGTTTGGGGTGATACCTTGCGCGCCCCACACTTCGTTTCCAATAACAAATTGCAACATTTTGACGTGGTCGTCGCCAATCCCCCATTTTCACTGGAGAAATGGGGCTATGATCTGGCCGAAAAAGATGCATTTCAACGCTTTTCGCGCGGCATCCCGCCCCGCAGTATTGCCGATTATGCCTTCATTTTACATATGATCGCCACCATGAAACCGGAAACGGGGCGCATGGTCGTGGTTGTACCTGCCGGGGTATTATTTCGGGGGGGGAGCGAAATGCTGATTCGTCAGCAATTGGTGAATGAAAACTTACTTGATGCCGTGATTGGATTACCCAAAAAGCTATTTTATGGTTCCGGCATTGCAGCAGTGATTTTAATTTTCCGCAGCAAAAAGAAAGATAAGAACATTCTGTTTATCGATGCGTCCAAGGGCTTTAGAAAAGAGCAAAAAAACCAAAACACCTTGCGCGAAGAAGATATTGAATTGATTTTAAACACCTGCCATGCACGCAGCAACCAAACCGACTACGCACATTTGGCCACGATGGAGGATATCAAGCGCAATCGTTACGATTTGAGTATTGCGCGCTATATTGATGCCTTTGATGACGGGCCAGAAATCGATCTCGATCTTTTACAACAGGAACGCGAGGATTTACGACTGGAATTACGCAGCCTGGATGAGCTGATTGATGCGCATTTAAAATTATTGGTGCAAGAAACCGAGTTCCAAACCATTGACTACAGCACAGAAAGCGCTAATTAAGCACTAACCAGATACTAACCAAGCACCAATCAAGCGGGAATGACGCTGAAAATGAACCATTCCCACTTGGCAAGCAAGGCCTTAGATCACGATGGTTTGATGCTCTTCGCCAACCCGATCACGAATCCGACCAATCCGGTGCACGTCCTCCCCTGCCGCCGTCAATTGCGCTATCGCCGCATCCGCCTGCTCTGCGGCCACCACCACCACCATGCCAATGCCGCAATTAAAGACGCGATGCATTTCAGCATCGGCCACACCGCCATGTTGTTGCAACCAAGAAAACAAAGGTGGCATTTTCCATGCTTCAGAATACAATTCCGCCGTCAGGTGCGGCTGCAATACCCGTGGAATATTTTCCACCAAGCCACCGCCGGTAATATGTACCATGCCTTTGACATCCAGGCTATTGATCAGCGCCAACATCGGTTTGACATAAATACGCGTAGGTTCCAGCAGCACATCGGCCAATTTGCGACCGTGGAAATCCGCTTCCAGATCCGGTTGCGCCACGTCAATAATCTTGCGCACCAAAGAATACCCATTGGAATGAATACCCGACGATGCCAAACCCAGCACCACATCACCCGCTGCGATACGGCTACCATCGATCAAGCGTGACTTTTCAACCACACCCACCGCAAAGCCAGCCAAATCGTATTCGCCTGCCGGGTACATTGATGGCATTTCTGCCGTTTCCCCGCCCAGCAAAGCGCAACCAGATAATTCGCAGCCGTAAGCAATGCCCTTGACCACTTGCGTCGCCGTTGCCACATCGAGCTTGCCACAGGCAAAATAATCGAGGAAAAACAAAGGCTCTGCACCTTGCACCAAAATGTCATTGACACTCATGGCCACCAGGTCGATGCCAACCGTATCGTGCTTATTGAGTAAAAACGCCAGTTTGAGCTTGGTACCCACCCCATCCGTGCCAGAAACCAACACCGGTTCCTGATATTTTTTACTAATTTCAAATAAGCCACCAAAACCACCAATACCGCCCAGTACACCTTCACGATGGGTACGCTTACAAAAAGGCTTGATCGCTTCGACCAAGGCATCGCCAGCGTCGATATCGACACCCGCATCACGATAAGAAAGAGAAACAGTTGAGCTCATAGGCGGTAAAATAGAATATGATCGTTGCCGTTGGCAGTGGCACCATGGCATTAAAGCCGCTATTCTACCAAACCCCCCCGCCAAAGCGGGTTAATTTC
>CAMBDR010000064.1 GCA_945864765.1 Janthinobacterium lividum
TGGTTGCCGTAGTCCGAGGTACGAGCACCCGATTTAACACCATGTTGACCTGGCTTGACATCCAGTTTGCACTTCGAGTCGAGTGAACGACGAGCGCTTTTCAAGAACAGATCCGTGCCTTCGCGGCGCGACAGCTTTGCTTTTGGTCCGATATAACGTGCCACAATTCTTCCTTTATTTCAGTTAACGCCCCGGTTAGTGCAATCCATTTAAAAGCGATTTGACGGCACTAACGAACGCAAGTCACAGCGAATAACGCTGGACGGTGGTCTTAAAGCCCGAGATTATAACACAACGGGCAATCTCAATGAAACTTAATGACTTAAAAACGGCGACTTAAATACGACGACGTTTCGGTGGACGGCAACCGTTGTGTGGCACCGGTGTAACGTCTTGAATCAGGGTGATTTTAATACCCAGATTGTTCAACGCACGCACCGCAGATTCACGGCCAGGACCTGGGCCCTTGATCCGCACTTCCAGATTTTTCACACCACATTCCACGGCCACTTTACCTGCGGCTTCGGCTGCAACCTGGGCTGCAAACGGGGTCGATTTACGCGAACCCTTAAAACCGGCACCGCCTGATGTTGCCCAGGACAACGCATTGCCTTGGCGATCAGTGATCGTGATAATGGTATTGTTGAACGAAGCATGCACATGTGCGATACCCTCGGCCACATTCTTTTTAACTTTTTTGCGCACGCGGGCTGCTGCTGCGCTATTTTGGGCTTTAGCCATAATGTTTTCCTTGAATCCGACGACAAATCAAACTGCTGATTATTTCTTCAGCGATTGTGCGGCTTTACGCGGGCCCTTGCGGGTACGTGCATTAGTCCGGGTACGCTGACCACGAACTGGCAAGCCCTTGCGATGACGCATGCCGCGATAACAACCCAAGTCCATCAAACGCTTGATGTTCATGGAAAGTTCACGACGGAGGTCACCCTCAACAATGAATTTACCAATTTCTTCGCGCAGCTTTTCCAACTCGCTGTCGTCCAGATCTTTGATCTTTTTGGTCGTCAAAACACCCGATGAAGCACAGATTTTTTCTGCGCGTGGGCGGCCGATACCATAAATTGCAGTCAAGCCAATTACGGTATGCTGATGATTTGGGATATTAACCCCTGCGATACGTGCCATTCGTTATTCCTCAATAAATAACGTGTTAATTAACCTTGACGCTGCTTGTGGCGAGCTTCGATGCAAATAACACGAACATGCCCCTTGCGGCGGATAATTTTACAGTTGCGGCAAATCCGCTTAACTGATGCCAGAACTTTCATAAAAGCCTCTTTCTTTCGTTTGTGTATTACTTGGTGCGGAACACAATACGTGCCCGGCTCAAATCATAAGGTGTCAATTCTACCGTCACCTTATCGCCCGGTAAAATACGAATATAGTTCATTCGCATCTTGCCAGAAATGTGGCCGAGCACCACATGTCCGTTTTCCAACTTCACTCGGAATGTTGCGTTGGGCAGATTCTCAAGAATCTCGCCTTGCATCTGAATAACGTCATCTTTTGCCATATGGTTCGTGCCCTCGCGTTAGCGGGTTACGCCGCCTTTAAAGTTTGCCTTGCGTAGTAGAGAGTCATATTGCTGGGACATCACATAGTTCTGTACCTGCGCCATAAAGTCCATCGTCACTACCACAATAATCAATAGAGAAGTGCCGCCAAAATAAAATGGTACTTTCCATTTCGCAATCAAAAATTCCGGCAACAAACATACCAGCGTGATATACACCGAACCAGCCAAAGTTAAGCGCATCAAAATCTTGTCAATATAGCGTGCGGTTTGCTCACCTGGGCGTATCCCTGGAACGAACGCGCCACTCTTTTTCAGATTGTCCGCAGTTTCTTTGCTATTAAATACCAACGCGGTATAAAAGAAGCAGAAAAATATGATCGCAGCCGCATACAACAAGGCATGAATCGGTTCACCCGGTGCCATGGACGCTGCCATATCTTTCAGGAAACGTACTAAAGGGCCACCCTCTCCATCTTTTGTAAATGCACCCGAAATCGTTGCCGGAAATAAAATAATGGAAGAAGCGAAAATCGGAGGAATCACACCCGCCATGTTCAACTTCAATGGCAAATGACTGCTTTGACCACCATACACTTTATTACCCACTTGACGTTTGGCGTAGTTCACCAATATCTTGCGTTGACCACGTTCAATGAATACCACCAGAAAGGTGACCCCCACTGCCAATACCATAATGATCAAGGCCACCAGGGAATGCATCGAACCATTGCGCACCAACTCAAACAATCCACCCAAGCCACTCGGCAAACCTGCTGCAATACCAGCAAAAATAATGATCGAGATCCCATTTCCCAGGCCACGCTCAGTAATTTGCTCACCCAGCCACATCAAAAACATGGTGCCCGTGAGCAAAGTAACCACTGTCGTAAAACGGAACGCCAAACCTGGATCAAGTACCAAGCCACTTTGCGACTCCAAACCAATTGCAATGAACAAACCCTGAATCGTCGCCAACACCAAAGTACCATAGCGAGTGTATTGGGTAATCTTACGCCGCCCGGTTTCACCTTCTTTTTTCAACGCTTCCAATTGCGGCGACACGATCGAACCCAATTGCATAATGATCGAAGCCGAAATATAGGGCATAATGCCCAGCGCAAAAATGGTGAAGCGGGACAATGCGCCACCGGAAAACATATTAAACATCCCCAGAATACCGCCCTGGTTTTGTTTGAACAATGCCGCCAATGAGGTCGGATCAATCCCGGGAACCGGGATGTGCGCACCAATACGGTAGACCAATAATGCACCAAGCAAAAACCAAAGGCGTCCCCAAGGGAAACCACTGGCCGCGCTTTTCGCAAGTTGTGGGTTAGTTGCCAATTAATGCTCCGATCAACAGACAAGCTTACTCAACCGAACCGCCAGCGGCTTCAATGGCTGCTTTCGCACCCGCCGTTGCAGTCAAGCCTTTGAGCGTAATTTTTTTGCTGATTTCGCCTGTGAGGATCACGCGGACATCACGTGCCAACACGCCAACCAAACCTGCTTGTTTCAAAGCCATCAGGTCGATGTCAGTGACTGGCAAACCTTCCAGATCCGACAAACGCACTTCGCCCTTGAAAGAGGCATTGAGCGACTTGAAACCACGCTTTGGCAGACGACGTTGCAAAGGCATTTGACCACCTTCAAAACCCACCTTGTGGAACCCGCCCGAACGTGACTTTTGGCCTTTATGACCACGGCCCGCCGTTTTACCCAAGCCCGAACCAATACCACGACCAACGCGACGCTTGGCGTGCTTGGAACCTGGTGCTGGGGAAATAGTGTTCAATTCCATAATTTGCTCCGTTCGTAAGCCTTGCGGCTTACCCAACAACTTTAACGAGATAACGCACTTTGTTGATCATGCCGCGCACTGCTGGCGTGTCTTCCAATTCGCGAACCGAGTTGACCCGACGCAAACCCAAACCGCGCACGGTAGCGCGATGAGATTGCTGCGTGCCGATCAACCCCATGACTAACTGAACTTTGACTGTTTTTGCCATGTTGTTCACCTTAACCCAGAATTTCTTCAACCGACTTGCCGCGCTTGGCAGCGATTTCTGCCGGCGTGCTCATCTTGGCCAGACCATCCAACGTGGCGCGAACCATGTTATACGGATTACTGGAACCGATCGACTTGGCCACCACATCGGTGACACCCATCACTTCGAAAATAGCGCGCATTGCACCACCGGCAATCACGCCAGTACCGGGCTTGGCTGGGCTCATCAGAACCCGCGATGCACCGTGCTGACCTGTTACGGTATGTTGTAATGTGCCGTTTTTCAACGAAATTTTCAACAAATTGCGACGTGCTTCTTCCATCGCTTTTTGCACAGCCACTGGCACTTCTTTCGATTTGCCTTTGCCCATGCCGATACGACCATCGCCGTCACCCACAACAGTCAATGCTGCGAAGCCCATGATACGACCACCCTTGACCACTTTGGTCACACGGTTGATCGCGATCATCTTTTCGCGCATGCCGTCATCCGGTTTGTCGCCTGCCGTTTTACCTTGCATTTTTGCCATGACGATTCTTCCTTAGAACTTCAAACCGGCTTCACGCGCAGCTTCCGCCAACGCCTTGATCCGACCGTGGTAACGGAAACCGGAGCGATCAAACGCGACTTCGGTAATCCCTGCTTGCAACGCCTTTTCGGCGACGCGCTTGCCAACCAGTGCTGCCGCTGCGGCATTGCCACCTGCGCCAGACTTGCCCGCCAATTCCGCCCGTACTTCGGCTTCCAGCGTTGAAGCTGAAACCAAAATGGTGGCATCCGGGCCGATCAGGTTGGCATAGATATGCAAATTGGTCCGATGCACCGCCAAGCGGCTCACCTTCAACTCGGCAATCTTGATCCGGGTTTGACGCCCGCGACGCAGCCGTGATTCTTTTTTGTTCATCATCAGCCCCTATTACTTCTTCTTGGTTTCTTTAAGCTTGACCACTTCGTTCGCATAACGAACGCCTTTGCCCTTGTAAGGCTCAGGACTGCGGTAAGCACGCACTTCGGCGGCAACTTGTCCAACGCGCTGCTTGTCGATCCCTTTGATCAGGATCTCCGTCGGGGTTGGCGTTTCGCACTTGATGCCAGCAGGCATATCGTGCACTACCGGATGCGAAAACCCCAGCGAGAGATTGAGCTTTTCACCAGCGGCCTGGGCTTTATAACCCACACCAACCAATGTCAACTTCTTCTCATAGCCTTTGGTCACACCGATCACCATATTGTTGACCAGTGCGCGCATCGTACCCGACATCGCATCAGCTTCGCGACTATCGTTGCCAACTTCGAAACTCAGGGTTCCGTTGTTGTTGCCAATCTTGACCAATCCGTTGAGGGACTGGGATAATGTGCCCAATGGGCCTTTGACCGTAATTTGCTCTGCTGCGATGGACACTTCCGCGCCCGCTGGCAGTGCAATCGGCATTTTAGCTACTCGAGACATCGTTGCACTCCTTAAGCCACGTAGCAAATTACTTCGCCACCGACACCGGTTGCGCGCGCTTTACGATCCGTCATCACACCTTTTGGGGTGGAGACGATTGCGACGCCCAAACCATTCATCACAGCAGGGATCTCGTCTTTGCCCTTGTAGACACGCAACCCTGGACGGGAAACGCGCTCAAGGCGCTCAATGACGGGACGACCAACATAATATTTCAAACCGATTTTCAATTCCGCTTTACCGCCTTCGGCAGCCACCACGAAATCTTCAATGTAACCCTCGTCCTTGAGGACGTTGGCAATCGCAACTTTTAACTTGGACGACGGCATGACTACTTGAGTCTTGTGTACACCCTGGGCGTTGCGTATGCGGGTCAGCATATCGGCGATAGGATCGCTCATACTCATTGCTTGTACTCCTATTACCAGCTTGCTTTTGTCAGACCGGGAATTTCACCACGCATGGCGAATTCACGGAGTTTGGTACGGCCCAAGCCGAATTTACGGAATGTGCCACGTGGGCGACCCGTAATTGCACAACGGTTACGTTGGCGGGTTGGGTTCGAATTACGTGGCAACGCTTGTAATTTCAAGCGAGCCTCGTAGCGCTCTTCTTCAGATTTCGATTGGTCATCAATGATGGCCTTCAACTCTGCACGCTTGCCGGCATATTTCTTTACCAGGTCGGCGCGTTTTTGTTCGCGATTAATCAGTGCCAGTTTTGCCATGGCGATCTCAGTTTCTGAACGGAAATTTAAAGGCGGCGAGCAAAGCTTTCGCTTCATCGTCGGTCTTGGCAGTGGTGGTGATACTAATATTCATACCACGCAACACGTCAATCTTGTCGTATTCAATTTCGGGGAAAATGATTTGCTCTTTCACACCGATATTGTAGTTACCACGACCATCGAATGCGCGACCGGATACACCACGGAAGTCACGTACCCGAGGCAAGGCCACGGTAATTAAACGATCAAGAAATTCATACATGCGAGCACCACGCAAAGTCACCATACAACCAATTGGATAACCTTCGCGAATTTTGAAGCCAGCAATTGCCTTACGTGCCTTGGTCACCACTGGCTTTTGGCCAGCGATTTTAGTCAGATCACCCACTGCGTGTTCAATGATCTTCTTGTCAGCGATGGCTTCGGACAAACCCATATTCAGGGTAATCTTGAGCAAACGCGGCACTTCCATTGGCGACTTGTACGAAAATTTCGTGGTCAAGTCAGCAACGACTTTTTCTTTATAAAACTGTTGGAGACGTGCCATGATCTGTTAAACCTTAACGACTTCGCCATTCGACTTAAATACGCGGACTTTCTTACCATCCACGACTTTAAAGCCGACACGATCTGCCTTGCCTGTTGCAGCATTAAACAACGCTACATTAGACACATGAATTGGCATCGCCTTATCAACGATACCGCCAGTAACACCGGTCATCGGATTCGGTTTAACCGCCTTCTTGGCGATATTAACCCCATCAACGACAACATGTTCAGCATCCACACGGGTTTGCACCACGCCGCGTTTGCCCTTGTCTTTACCGGTCAGGACGATTACCTCGTCACTTTTACGAATCTTATCCATAACGACTCCTTACAGAACTTCCGGCGCAAGCGACACAATCTTCATGAACCGTTCCGTGCGCAATTCACGCGTCACTGGCCCAAAAATCCGTGTCCCAATAGGTTCCAACTTCGCGTTCAACAAGACAGCAGCATTGCTGTCAAATTTCACCAAAGAACCATCTTGGCGACGCACACCTTTAGCAGTGCGCACGACTACCGCATTATAAATTTCGCCTTTTTTGACACGGCCACGTGGCGCAGCAACTTTAACAGTTACCTTGATCACATCACCAATGCCAGCATAACGACGCTTGGAACCACCCAATACCTTGATGCACATAACTTCTTTCGCACCCGTATTGTCGGCCACTTCTAGCCGGCTTTCAGTTTGAATCATAATATTCTCTTTCCCAACTTAAGCCGCCCAATCCGCATATGCGGGTGCGGTCAGTCTTGGTCCCGCCAGATGCATGATGCGAACATCAAACAACTGATTGGGTTGACGACTTCCAAAACTACTTAACCACTTAATACCCGCTTGCGCAGGGCACTTAGCTTCAATGAGCGGAACTACTTGAACGAAGCCCAGCAGTATGACATACAACTACCGGGCTTGCAAGAACTATTTTCGAAAAACCTTAAACAATTTGTGCGACTTGTATCACACGTGTCACGCTCCATGCCTTCGTCTTCGAGATTGGACGACCTTCCTGGATTTCGACGGTATCACCGACTTTAGCCTGGTTGGTCTCATCATGCGCGTGGTACTTCTTGGAGCGCGTCATGATTTTCCCGTATAACGGATGCTTGACAGAACGTTCGATCACCACGGTAACGGTTTTATCCATTTTATCGGAACTAACCTTACCAATCACAGTGCGCTTGAGCGTCTTTTTAACTTGATCGTCCATTACTTCGCATCCTTTTGATTCATGACCGTTTTAACCCGGGCGATATCGCGGCGTACACGCTTGAGTTGCGAGGTATTGTTCAGTTGTTGCGTCGCGATTTGCATACGCATACCGAATTGGGCCTTTAACAACTCATTCAACTCTTTTTTGAGAGCATCCTGGTCTTTGCCGCGGAGTTCACTTGCATTCATATTTAACTCCTCTTATTGGCCAACTTGACGAACGACAAATGCCGTCATCAATGGCAATTTAGCGGCAGCCAAGCGGAACGCTTCCCGAGCCAACGCCTCATCAACACCATCCATCTCGTACAACATCTTGCCTGGTTGAATCTCGGCGACGTAGTACTCTGGATTACCTTTACCGTTACCCATACGGACTTCAGCAGGCTTTTGCGAAATTGGCTTGTCCGGGAAAACACGAATCCAGATCCGGCCACCACGCTTAATATGACGGGTCATGGCACGACGCGCTGCTTCAATTTGACGCGCTGTGAGACGACCACGACCTACCGATTTCAAACCGAACTCACCGAACGAAACAGCGGTGCCGCGTTCATGCGAAATACCGGTATTGCGCCCTTTTTGCTCTTTACGATATTTTCTGCGTTTTGGTTGCAACATGATTATTCCCCTGCTTTCTCAGTAGCAGCACCGCGCACGCGCTTACCGCCCGCACCTGGGCCAGCACCACCGGCACCGCCAGCACCACCGCCACCGCCTGCATTTTGACCATCACGCTTGGCACGAGGACGACCGCTTGGCTTACCATCTTCACGACGGGGAGCACGGCGCTTGTCATCTTTTTCTGGCGCAACATCGATTACCGGTGCTTCACCATTAGCTAAACGATCGCCCTTGTAGACCCACACTTTGACACCGATAATGCCGTAAGTGGTTTCTGCTTCGCTGGTGCCGTAATCGATATCAGCGCGCAAAGTATGCAGAGGCACGCGGCCTTCGCGATACCATTCTTTGCGTGCAATTTCAATCCCGTTCAAACGACCGGACGACATGATCTTGATGCCCAGTGCGCCAAGGCGCATCGCATTTTGCATCGCACGCTTCATCGCGCGGCGGAACATAATCCGCTTTTCGAGCTGCTGCGAAATCGAATCAGCGATCAATTGTGCATCGATTTCAGGCTTGCGCACTTCTTCGATATTCACATGAACCGGCACGCCCATGATCTTGGTCAATTGGGCTTTCAACACTTCAATGTCTTCGCCTTTTTTACCAATGACCACGCCTGGACGCGAGCTATAAATCGTGAAGCGCGCGTTTTTGGCGGGGCGCTCGATCACAATGCGTGCGACCGATGCGTTTTTCAGTTTCTTCTTCAGGTATTCGCGTGCCTTCAGATCTTCATTGAGCATGGAAGCAAAGTTGCCATTGCCTGCATACCAGCGGGAAGACCAATTGCGTGTGACCGCAAGGCGAAACCCGGTTGGGTGTATCTTCTGTCCCATCGTGACTCCTTAGTTGCCAACAGTCACGTAAATGTGACAGGATTGTTTAGAGATACGATCACCCCGGCCTTTTGCACGCGCGGTGAAGCGCTTCAAAATCGGGCCCTTTTCTACATAAATGGTCGTGACCTTCAACTCGTCGATATCTGCACCATCGTTGTGCTCGGCGTTCGCAATTGCGGACTCCAGAACACGTTTGATGATGGCAGCACCTTTTTTCGGGCTGAATTGCAAGATGTTGAGAGCTTGATCAACCTTCTTGCCACGGATCAAATCAGCGACCAAACGGCCTTTCTGATCTGACAGGCGCACACCTTTGAGGATAGCTTTGGTTTCCATTATTTCTTCGCCTTCTTATCGGCAGCATGACCTTTGAATGTGCGGGTGAGCGCAAATTCGCCGAGTTTATGGCCTACCATGTTTTCAGAAACATAGACGGGCACATGCTGTTTGCCGTTATGCACCGCAATCGTCAGGCCGATAAAGTCCGGCATAATCGTCGAACGGCGCGACCAGGTTTTAATCGGCTTTTTGTCTTTGGTTGCTTGCGCAGCCTCGACTTTTTTCACCAGGTGGGCGTCACAAAACGGCCCTTTTTTCAATGAACGTGTCATGTGTTACCCCTTATTTCTTACCACGGCGCGAGACAATCATCGAAGTCGTGCGCTTGTTGCTGCGCGTCTTCTTGCCCTTTGTCTGCTGGCCCCACGGCGACACTGGATGACGCCCTGCTGCAGTACGACCCTCACCACCACCATGCGGATGGTCAACCGGATTCATTACCACACCACGGACGGTCGGACGAATACCACGCCAACGCATGGCACCGGCTTTACCGATCTTGCGCAGATTGTGCTCGCCGTTACCGACTTCACCAATCGTTGCGCGGCATTCAATATGCACGCGGCGTACTTCGCCAGAGCGCAAGCGCACCTGAGCATAAGTACCTTCACGCGCCATCAACACCACCGCAGCACCCGCACTACGCGCCATTTGCGCGCCCTTGCCTGGCAGCATTTCCACGCAATGCATGGTCGTACCAACAGGAATATTGCGGATTGGCAAGCAGTTACCCGATTTGATCGGTGCTTCCGAACCATTCATCACCGAATCACCCACCGACATGCCTTTGGTAGCGATAATGTATTGACGCTCACCATCGGCATAGCACAACAGTGCAATATGCGCAGTACGGTTTGGATCATATTCAATGCGTTCAACTTTGGCTGGAATGCCATCCTTGTTACGCTTGAAATCCACCATACGATAGTGTTGACGATGACCACCACCGATATGACGGGTCGTGATATGACCGTTATTATTACGGCCAGCGCTCTTGGATTTCTTTTCCACCAGTGCCGCAAACGGACGGCCTTTGTATAAGTCGCTATTAACGACTTTGACCATACCACGCCGACCGGGCGAGGTTGGTTTCATCTTAACGAGTGCCATTATGCAGCCTCCTCAGCAAAATTGATTTCCTGACCGGGCTTCAAGCAGACAAAAGCACGCTTGGTATGGTTGCGGCGACCCATGAATCGGCCTGCACGTTTTTGCTTACCCATACGATTGGCGACTTGCACCGATGCCACTTCTACCTTAAACAGCATTTCTACCGCAGCCTTGATTTCTGGCTTGGTCGCGTCCGGCATCACGAGGAACATGATTTGTTCCTTTTTATCGGCCAGCATGGTTGCCTTTTCCGAAATTACCGGAGCCAACAACACTTTGAGCAAACGCTCTTCGCTATGTTTTACTGTGCTCATGCCAATACCTCCTCAATCTTCGCCAAGGCTGCCTTGGTGATGACTACTTTCTTGTAGTGCACCAGCGACAATGGATCAGCGTGACGCGCTTCGAGTACCAGCACATGCGGCAAATTGCGCGAAGCCAACATCAGATTTTCATCGAAATCATGAACAATCACCAACACCGACTCCAAGCCCATGCCTGCCAATTTTTTGGCCAGCAATTGGGTTTTTGGTGCTTCCAGGGTGAAATTTTCCACTACCGAGAAACGGCCTTCACGCACCAACTGAGACAGAATCGAGCAGACACCTGCGCGATACATCTTTTTGTTGACTTTGTGCGAAAAGTTTTCATCAGGCGAATTTGGGAAAATCCGACCACCGCCACGCCACAAAGGCGAAGACGACATACCAGCACGAGCGCGACCCGTACCTTTTTGACGCCATGGCTTTTTGGTCGTGTGATGGACTTCTTCACGATCTTTTTGCTTGCGATTACCGCTACGGGCGTTCGCTTGATAGGCGATCACCACCTGGTGGATCAGCGCTTCATTATAGTCACGACCGAAGATCGTGTCTTGAGCGGCCACACTGGCGGAGGATTGACCTTGTTCATTCAGGAGCG
>CAMBDR010000065.1 GCA_945864765.1 Janthinobacterium lividum
GATTGCCGCGTTTAAGAATTTGCATATCCGCCAGTTCGGTCTGGGCACGCAACACGGGCAGCGTCAGCAGACGCGTCTTGCGCGTGGCGCGGATGTCGAGCGCGAGCCAGCGCGGCTGCGCTGGTATGGATTTGGCATCGTAATACGGGCTGGCCGGGTCAAACTGGCTTGGGTCGGGGTAGGTGCGGCTGGCCACTTCGGCCAAACCGGCAATGCCCGGCTCGGCACAACTGGAATGGTAAAACAAGACCGGATCACCCTGGTGCATCAAGTCACGCATGAAATTGCGCGCTTGGTAGTTGCGCACGCCCGTCCAGACCACGGTTTGGCTGGCCGCTGCCAGGGCGTCGTCGATGCTGCATTCATCGGGTTCGGATTTCATCAACCAATAAGCCATCGGATTATTCCTGAAAAAAGCGGCTGCATAATAAAAAAACATCGAAAAAAAAGCGGCTGCGCCTTTACGCGCAACCGCCTTCATTGTAAGACCCCGCCTGTGCCGCTTTGCCGGCATCCTGAACCAAAACGATTCAAGGTGGTCACTTTAGTTCAACTTCGGGTTCATCGGACGAGCGATGCTCACACCTGTCAAACGATATGGGCGACCAATGCACATAAATGGTTCAAGGATTTTATGGCAATTACGAACACCGCAGGGTAGAAGGAAGTCTACTCTTTTCTCTCTTAAAGTCAAATGATTTTCAAATGATTTACGCAAATTTAAAATAAATTTTCTTGCGGCGTCAGGGCCTGATCCAATACATCATTCATCTTTGTCATTTTTTGACGCAACTCCGATACCGTCATATCTGCAAACGGGCCTTGCGGTGATTTGCTTGACAATAACTCCGCCGCCATACCCAAGGCCGCCATGACGGCGATGCGATCCGTCCCTTTTACCTTGCCACCATCACGAATGCTACACATTTTTCCATCCAAATACGCCACCGCTTCGCGCAAGGCATTCTCTTCGCCGGGCTTACACACCAATTTATAGGATTGACCCATGATAAAAACATCCAGCGTAATCATGCGTTTGCCTCCTCAAGATTGATATTTTCGACTTCATCCTCGGCTTCCGCTTCCGGTTCCGGCGGCAGTGGTGGCATGGGTAATTGCGCCAGCAAGGCCACAATGCGCTGTTCCGCTTGCTGCATTTTGTCGCGGCAAGCGGCCACGTCGGCCCCGGATGCGGTTAATTGCAAACGCAAGGTGGCATTTTCTTGCCGCAGCGTTTTGGTCAGTTCGGCCAATTGGTCGATTTTTTTGGAAAGTTGCTGGAAATCTGAATTCATGCCAGTGCCGTAGAGGTGGGTCAAACGAGAATGTCTGTATCTTACACTGAAACACCCCTCACTTTGGCGCTTTTGCCTCAATTTTGGTCTCACTTGTGCTGCATTGCGAAAAAAAATTCAACTCTCTCTTGAAAAAGGGGGAATGCATCCCTATAATTAGCACTCGTTAGGCAAGAGTGCTAACAATTGCCTGTATCACCCTCTTGATGACGCCCATAACATGGCGTCACAACAAGTTTTTTTGAATTCAACTAATATTTAATCAAGGAGTTTTGTATGAACCTTCGTCCTTTACATGATCGCGTTATCGTTAAACGCCTGGATCAGGAAACGAAAACAGCCTCTGGCTTGATCATCCCTGACGCGGCTGCAGAAAAGCCGGATCAAGGTCAAGTTTTGGCTGTTGGCAATGGCAAAGTCCTGGAAGATGGCAAAGTTCGCCCATTGGAAGTCAAAGTCGGTGACCGCGTTTTGTTCGGCAAATATTCTGGTCAAGCCGTCAAAGTCGATGGCAATGAAGTACTGGTGATGCGTGAAGAAGACATTATGGCCGTGGTTCTGCTGTAATTTCGCCGTCCATACCCGGTTCGACTCATTTCGTCTCATCTGAATTTTAATAAATAAGCAAGGAGCATCAACATGGCAGCTAAAGAAGTAGTTTTCGGCGACGCAGCGCGCGCCAAAATGGTAGAAGGCGTTAACATTCTGGCTAACGCAGTCAAAGTAACTTTAGGCCCTAAAGGCCGTAACGTGGTATTGGAACGTTCGTATGGCGCACCGACCGTCACCAAAGACGGCGTTTCTGTCGCCAAAGAAATCGAACTCAAAGATCGCCTGATGAATATGGGCGCGCAAATGGTGAAAGAAGTCGCTTCCAAAACCAGCGATAACGCAGGTGACGGCACCACGACCGCAACCGTGTTGGCACAAGCGATTGTGCGCGAAGGCATGAAATTTGTTGCTGCCGGCATGAATCCTATGGATTTGAAGCGCGGCATCGACAAGGCCGTCTCTGAAATCGTGACGGAACTGGCCAAAATCTCCCGTCCATGCACCACCACCAAAGAAATCGCACAAGTTGGTTCGATCTCGGCTAACAGCGATTCTTCCATTGGCGAGCGTATCGCTGAAGCGATGGACAAAGTGGGCAAAGAAGGCGTGATCACGGTAGAAGACGGCAAATCGCTCAACGATGAACTCGATATCGTTGAAGGTATGCAGTTTGACCGTGGCTATTTGTCCCCTTACTTCATCAACAATCAAGACAAGCAAGTTGCGATTCAAGACAATCCTTTCGTGCTCTTGTGCGACAAGAAAATCTCCAACATCCGTGATCTGCTGCCGATTTTGGAACAAGTTGCTAAGGCTGGCCGTCCATTGTTGATCATCGCTGAAGATATCGAAGGCGAAGCATTAGCCACTTTGGTGGTGAACAACATTCGCGGCATCTTGAAAACCGTGGCTGTCAAGGCTCCTGGGTTTGGCGATCGCCGCAAAGCGATGCTGGAAGACATCGCTGTCTTGACTGGCGGCCAGGTTGTAGCGGAAGAAGTCGGCCTGACTTTGGAAAAAATCACTTTGGCTGAATTGGGCCAAGCCAAGCGCATTGAAGTGAGCAAAGAAAACACCATCATCATCGACGGTGCTGGCCACGCTGCCAACATCGAAGCGCGCGTCAAGCAAGTACGCGTACAAATCGAAGAAGCCACTTCCGACTACGACCGCGAAAAACTGCAAGAACGCGTTGCCAAATTGGCAGGCGGCGTGGCAGTGATCAAGGTTGGCGCTGCAACTGAAGTGGAAATGAAAGAAAAGAAAGCCCGCGTGGAAGATGCATTGCACGCTACCCGCGCTGCGGTGGAAGAAGGCATCGTGGCCGGCGGCGGCGTAGCCCTGTTGCGCGCACGCGCCAATGTTAGCCTGAAAGGCGACAATCCTGATCAAGATGCTGGCATCAAGATCGTTTTGCGCGCTATCGAAGAGCCACTGCGCATCATCGTGCAAAACGCTGGCGACGAACCATCGGTGGTTGTGGCTAAAGTATTGGCTGGCAGCGGCAATTTCGGCTACAACGCAGCAAGCGGCGTGTATGGCGATATGATGGAAATGGGCGTGCTCGATCCAACCAAAGTGACCCGTTCGGCCTTGCAAAATGCCGCTTCGATCGCTGGTTTGATGTTGACTACCGATTGCATGGTCAGCGAATTGCCAGAAGACAAGCCAGCAGGCGGCATGGGCGGCGGCGGCATGGGTGGTATGGGCGGTATGGGTGGTATGGACGGCATGATGTAATTTTGCCGCACCAGTACCCGCACTGATCATCACAGATCAGCACTGGTCGCAAGAAGTAAAAAAAGCCCGTCGGCGTTTCTTCCGGTGGGCTTTTTGCTTTTTGGCGCAAGCAGTGCATTTTACAAAGTAAAGATTTAATAAATCAATATTTGACATTTTCAACCAAGCCGAATATAGTGGCACTCAACGCTATCGCCATGAGCACCAGCCCCCCCCTGATTCGGTATCCACCATGAAATACGAAAACATCGACCTCACCAGCCTGGCCGAACGCCTGATCGCAGCACGCAAAGCGGCCAATATTACCCAGGAAGCGGCGGCAGTGCACCTGGATATGAGCCGGCCGACCTTTATTTCGATTGAAAAAGCAGCGCGCCGCCCACGCCCGGATGAACTGATCAAACTCTCGACGCTGTACCACGAACCACTCAACAAGTTACTGCGCAATGACCCGCGCCCGCAACAGTTACGGCCCCATTTGCGCGCAACGCTGGATGCCTGTTTGGGCGATGTGCCAGAATTAGAATTTGCAATCCACCAGCTGACTGCCTATATTGACGATTATCAATATCTTGAACGATTGCTCGAAGCCAAAACGACGCAGCATTTCCCGCCCCCGGTTCGGCTTGCACCCGGTTCTATCGAACGCTTTGCCGAACACTGCGCCCAAGAAGAACGCGCCCGCCTCAATTTTGGCGCGCATCAACCCATTTACTCACTACGCAAAACGCTGGAAGAAGCGGGCTTGTACGTGTTTTTTGAAAAACTCGATTCCAAACTGGCTGGATTATATGTTTTTGCGCCGGAGTTTGGTTACTGCATTCTGGTGAATCGGCTGCACCCACGGGAACGGCGGCGCTGGACGACCGCGCATGAGTACGGCCACTTTTTATTTGATCGGGATCGCCCCGGCGTTGATTACACTAAAACGCTGCAACGCAAGCCAGAAAACGAGCGATTTGCCGATGCCTTCGCTGCGGCTTTTTTGATGCCGGATGCAGGCGTGCAGCGCCGTTTTTACGAAGAAGTCGAGCGCAGTGGTGACTTTAAAGTGAGCGACCTGTGCCATATGGCCGATTATTTTGCCGTTTCTTTAATGGCGATGACGTTGCGACTTGAATCGATTGGACTAATCCCACGTGGCAGTTGGGATCAAATAAGCGCCTCAAAAGTATCCCCACAGTCCCTGAAACAAGAGGCAGGGATTGAAGCAGCGCAAGATGACAATGCGCCCGATCCTTACCCGCAACGCTATAAGTTATTGGCAGTACAAGCCTTTATTGAAGAAAAGATCACCGAAGGCCAATTGGCAAAGCTACTTCGTTGCGCACGCATTGAAGCGCGTGAAATTGTCCAACAATGCATGACCAGCACTGATAATGAAGACAGCAATGGCGAGCAACAAATTGTGCCGCTCCAGCTTACCCGCTCGCTATTAGCCCACGCGTAATGGCGGGTGATGACAGATGACAGACCATATTATTGATTGTTGCTCATTGATAAACATCTTTACGGGCTGGGGTGGTTTGAGCGAGCTAAGCACATTGGACGGAACCTGGCATATTTGTGAAGCGGTATTAAATGAAGTTGAATACACCCGCGAATACGACATGTTTGGCAAGCCTGTTTTGATGCCTCTGGATATCAACCCGTTCAAAAATAACCTGTTGTTGCCAACTACCATTCATGGCGAAGCAGAAATGGGCGACTATATTGATTTTGCCAGCGAAATGGACGATGGTGAGGCCCAAGCCTTAGCGATTGCCAAACATCGCGGCTTCATCTTGTTAAGTGACGACAATAAAGCCGTGAAGGTCGCACGCCGCCCTGAAGTGGCCGTGAAAACCATATCCACGGTAGATATTCTGCGCGCCTGGGCTGGTAAAAATCCGGCAAACGAAATGCGCCTGCCTGGCGTCATTAAGCGCATCACGACACTGGCACGCTTTAGCCCGAAAATATCCTCCGTTGATTACCCATGGTGGAACGGGTATTTGCGGGATTAATGATTTGATAAGGCTGCTTAAGCAACCCTGCCCGTAAGCTTTACGGGTTTGCTTTACGGGTTTGGCCTAATCCAGCGGCACCGAGCGGTAGCGGTTCACTTCCGGCGCATCCACCAGCGCCCGCCCCGGCCCGGCATTGCCCCAAGCCTGGCGAATATAGCTAACCACGGCGGCCACTTCATCGTCACTCAGTTGCGGCCCATATGGCGGCATGCTATACGGACGCGGATTGCCAGCAGTCGATGGTGCAAAGCCGCCATTTAATACGATGCGAATTGAATTGACAGCCGATGGCATGGTAATGGCACGGTTGCCCGCCAGCGGCGGCCAGGCGGGCGGCTTGCCTTTACCATCGGCCATATGGCAGTCCTGGCAATGCGTCTCATACAGCTTGGCCCCCAAGGTCAAGAGCCGACCACGCTCTTCCGGGGCGATGTTATCATCCACTTCCGGCTGGGCCAAGGCGGTTTGCGGCAAGGATTTGAGATAACCGGCCATGGCCGCGATATCGGCATCGCTCAAATGCTGCAAGCTTTGCGCCACCACTTCGGCCATCGGGCCAAATACCGCGCCCTGTGGTGCCACCCCGGTTTTCAACAGCGCGTGAATATCTTCCTGTGGCCATAAACCCAACCCGGCTTCTTTGTCGGACGTAAGCGATGGCGCATACCAATTTAAAATCGGAATCATGCCGCCCGCCAAATCCACCCCGCTTTGGCTGGCCCCCAGAAAATTGCGACTGGTATGGCACGCGTTGCAATGACCCAAACCCTGTACCAAATACGCGCCACGATTCCATTGCGCGCTTTGCTGGCGATTTTCCTGATACTCTCCGGGCCGAAAATACAGTGCGCGCCAAGCTGCCAACATCAAACTTTGGTTATAGGGGAAACGCAATCGATGCGCTTGCCGGGCATGGTTCACCGCAGGCACGGTTTGTAAAAAAGCGAAGATGGCATCGGCATCCGGGCGGCTGATTTTAGTGTAATTGGGATAGGGAAAAGCCGGGTATAACATGCGCCCGTCCTTCGATTTACCATGATGCAGGGCGCGCCAAAAATCATCGGCAGTCCAGCTTCCAATGCCATTGGCCTTGTCAGGCGTAATATTCGGGGCCACCACGTCACCAAAAGGCGTGGCCAGCGCGCGCCCGCCCCCATACACAGGCCCACCGCGCGCCGTGTGGCAGGCCGCGCAATCACCCGCACGGGCAAGGTAAGCGCCCAGGGCCACTTGCTCAGGTCGCCCCGCTTTGCCAGCGGGGCTGAAGACGCGTGCTTCATCCGCACTGGAGGCAAAATAATAAATTGCCGCCAACAAGGCCAGCGCCAGCAGCAAAAGCAGTAATAAAGTCCGGCGCAAATAACGCCGGATTGCCATGTGCGGCACTGGCAGCATGCTTGCTTCCCGATTCGGTTGCTCACTCATGGCAGCTCCTGCACACTGCCACAGCGCAGCGGCAGTTTTCCTGGGCTGGCGCTGGCCGGGCGCGCATCCGGCGGCGGCACCTGTTGCGCCAACCAGGCACTGGCAGCCTGAATATCTTCCAGCGTCAGGCGTTGGGTAATTTGCGCCATACAATCCGGTTCTGCCGCATGCCGCACGCCACTGCGCCAGGCCCCAAACTGGGCGCTCAAATAATCGTTAGGCACGCCCAACAAACCGGGAATATTTGGTGCCACCCCCATCAATTGTTGTCCATGACAGGCCACGCAGGCAGGCACCTGGCGGGCAGGGTCGCCCTGCTGCACCAAGACCCGCCCGCGCGCCAGAATGGCAGCCGAAACCTGGGTGCTTTGTGGTGCCGGATACGGCGGATGCTGGTTGGCAAAATAATCGGCAATTTCATGCAAATAGGCATCCGAGAGATGCGCCAGCAAATAATTCATCAGCGGATATTGGCGTCGCCCTTGCCGAAAATTTTGCATTTGATTGAATAAATAGCCTGCCGGTTTGCCAGCAATGCGCGGATAATAGCCATCACTGGTAGCACGCCCCTGTTTGCCATGACACGTGGTGCATGCTGCCACCCGTGACGCAATCTCATCCTGTGCCAAGGTCTGAACATGCAGTGCCAAGCACAATAATAAGCACAGCAAACTGCAACAGCCTGGGGTTTTCATTTTGACTCCTTTAATTTGTCCCATACAACAAGCTGCATTAAACCAAGGGAGCAAGTATGGAATTCATTGGCGAACCATGGCGATTCGGGTAGACTGTATTTTACCGCTGTATTTCAGCTCATCCACCTTACCACCAAAATGAAAGCAATTTTACTGATTTCAGGTTCGTTCTTGCGTTTGTGCTTGCGTTTGTGCTTGCGTTTGTGCTTGCTTGCGCTGGTCGGCTGGTCTTGCTACGCCCACGGCGACGTGATGAAGGTGATTTATTTATCGGGCGATATCCCCAACGATACCCGTTCGGACGATGTGATCGAAATGCTGCACACCGCCCTGGAAAAAACGGTGCCCCAATATGGCCCTTACGAACTGACACAAAACCCCAACGTCATGCCCAAAACCCGCTATCTGCTGGATCTGGAAAAAGGCCATCCGGGTATCACGGTGGTGTGGAATTCCACCAGCGAAGACATGGAGCGACGCTTCCTGCCGATTCGCATCCCCTTGCGCAAAGGTCTATTGGGTTACCGCGTCGCCATGATCAACAAAGCCAACCAAAGCAAAATCGATCAGATAAAAACGCTGGAAGATTTGAAGCGTTTAACCATCGGCCAGGGCATAGGCTGGAATGACAATTTAATCTACGAAGCTGCAGGCATTAACGTGACCAAGGCGCGCTATGCGCAACTGTTCAAAATGCTCTCAGCCAATCGGTTTGACTTGTTTCCACGTGGCGTTGGCGAGATTTACCCCGAGCTGGAGCAACACAGCGCCGAAAATCCTGGCTTGGCCGTGGAAAAAAATCTCTTGATTATCTATCCTTTCCCATTTTATTTTTTCTTTCATCACAAAGACCACGCCATTAAAGAGCGGGTTGAAGCGGGTTTGCGCATGATGCAAAAAGACGGCAGCTTCGATGCCATTTTTAATAAATACCATCATGCGGCGATTGAAAAAGCCAATTTAAAAGGGCGGCGCATCATCCGCCTGGCTAATCCGCTGCTACCCAAAAACACGCCTTTGGATGATGCCAGCCTGTGGTATGACCCAACCAAATAAGGGTTGGCAAATGAGGGCTGGCAAATGAGGGCTGGCACACGCATGGAAACGCCATCAGCCTGTTTGCCTGGCAATATATTTGAAAATGAACCCCAATCGAGTCCAATTCAGGTAGACTCACTGCTACCGACTTCTACCTGTGTTCCGGCATGTCCACTCTTTCCTCTATTTTACGCCTGGCACTTTTACTGGTGCTGATGGTGCATGCCTTGCCTTCCCGTGCGGAAGGTATGAAGGTAATTTACCCTTCTGGCGATATTCCCAATGACACCCGTTTTCACGACGTGATCGAAATGCTGCACACCGCGCTGGAAAAAACCCGTGCGAAATACGGCCCCTACGAATTAATCCAAAACCCCGAACCCATGCCCAAGGCGCGCTATATTCTCGAACTCGAACAAAAGCAGCGCAGCATTAATGTGATCTGGAATTCAACCAGCACAGAGTTGGAACAACGTTTTTTGCCGATTCGTATCCCGCTACGCAAGGGTTTATTGGGTTATCGCATCTGTTTGATTGCGAGAGAAAACCAAAACAAAATTGACCAGATCAAAACGCTGGACGATTTAAAAAAATTCACCATCGGCCAAGGCATAGGCTGGAACGATAATGCAATCTATGAAGCGGCAGGCATCGAAGTCACCAAAGCCAAATACGGCCAGTTATTCAAAATGCTAACCATTAATCGCTTTGATTTATTCCCCCGTGGTGTGGGTGAAATTTTTCCTGAATACGAGCAAAATCTGGAGGAAAATCCCTCGCTCGCGGTAGAAAAAAACCTGTTGCTCATCTATCCGTTCCCGTATTATTTCTTTTTCAACCGGGAAGATCAAGCCGTGAAGAATCGGGTGGAGGCAGGTTTGCGGATAATGAAAAAAGATGGCAGCTTTGATGCCATTTTCAAAAAATATTACCAGGCTTCGATTGAAAAAGCCAATTTAAAAGGGCGGCGCATTATCCGTTTAAAAAACCCCCTCTTACCCAAAGAAACACCCCTGGACGATGCCAGTCTGTGGTACACCCCGGTCAAATAAGCGGCAACTTTACAACACATCGGCAAGGCATGGATAGCCCAGGCGCTTTAATCAGCGCCACTTCGTTCACTTTTATGGCGCAGGCGCAGGAAAATTGGCGTAGACTGAATCAAAGTTGGCTATGTGAAATTTTTCCCAAGGTTACTATGCGCCGTTTGTACCTCCTTCATTGCCTGGTTGCCGCTGTCGGGGTCGGGTTCACCTTCTGCCCCACGCCTGGTATCGCGCAAAACAAGCCGTTTCGGCTGGCTTATTCGGATGTCAGCACCTACCCTTATCAGGTAGGTGAAGGCTTACAAATTCCCGAGCCAGCGGGAATTTCCATCGACATCATCAAGCAAGCGGCCAAGGACAATGGCATTACCATCGAATTTCATCGTCTGCCCAATAAACGGGTCTTACTGGAATTACAGAGCGGTGTAATCGACGGCGCGTTTATTTTTTCGCATAATGCAGAGAGACAAGTTTTTGCCGAATACCCGCGAAAAAACGGCGTCCCCGACCCGGCGCGCCGGGTTGCGCGCTTGAGTTATTACTTATATCGCCAGAAAAATTCCCCGGTAACGTGGAATGGTAGCCAGTTTCAAGATGTGCAGGGGCCAATTGGTGCCAATGCAGGCTATTCGATCATTGGTGACCTGAGAAAAATGGGCGTGACGGTTGAAGAAGCCAAGAGTACGGAACAAAATTTTAACAAACTGCAGCTTGGACGGCTGGCTGCGGTCGCAACACAAGATAATATCGCCGACCCGTATTTGCAAAAAAACCAGTTACACGATATTGAGAAACTGCCCTTGCCTTTGGCTGAGAAAGATTATTTTTTGATTTTCAACCGTAGCTTTACTGAAAAAAACCGCCAGCAAGTTGAAAAATTGTGGGATCGGATCGGCGTGATTCGGGATCAGATAACGCACAAGCAATTACCGCATTACCCGCCCCCTTAAGCTGTCTATTCAAGGAGAATGTCTGATGAATACCCGCCGCATCCCCTCCCCTGCCAGCCACAAACGGCCAAAGCTGCTCAAAAATTTGCCCCGAACCTGTCTCATCAGCACCCTTGGCCTGATTGTCGGCTTGTGCGCCCAAACTGCCTGCGCGCAAGATAATAGTGGGATCACGATCTATGGCCGGGTGAATGTCGGTGCCGCCTGGTACGGCAAAGCCGCGCAGCCGCCCGTTACCCGGCTCTTGAGTTTATCCAGCCGGCTGGGCATCAAAGGTTCGGAGAACCTGGGCAATGGCCTCAATGCCATCTTTACCATTGAAACCGGGCTCAGTGCCGATACGGGGGATGCCACCTTGGGCAGTCGCGAAACCAGTGTCGGGCTGAGCGGAAAATTTGGCAAAATCCGCCTCGGTTATATGCTCAACCCACTGGATGACTTACACCCCATCGCCGGGCCAGGCTATGTTACCAGCGTGACCAACGACAATTTGAATGGCTTTTGGGCTAATGGCTATAGCAATCTGTTCGTGGGCGGTAGC
>CAMBDR010000066.1 GCA_945864765.1 Janthinobacterium lividum
AACGCTAAAACCAGAACAAACTGGTTTTAGCGCTCTCTGGTCCGCAAGCCAACAACACTGCTTACGCTGCCGCCGACATCCGGTTATCGCCGTTACTGGCACCCGTTGCCTCAGCCAATAGTTCTTTCAGTTCCGCGATACTCAAGCCCGATTCTTCATGCATGCGCAGCAACATGGTGGCTCCTACCGCCAGTTTGCGATGACGCATTTGGCTGACCACCGGCGGCGGTACGCCCAGCTTTCGACTCAGTTGTGCATCGTTCTTAAGTTGCATACGTTGAATTAATGTATCGAGCAACTTGTTGGGGACAAAGCTTGGAGGCTCGGCCATCCGGGCGCGCTCCATGGCTTCTCTCATTTCCATTCGTTTCTGCCGCAGGTTCATTGTTTTATACTCCATGCTGGTTGCAACATTCGGAATGCCGCCAAAGTTAAAAAAAATATCTTCAATCTTGTAGGGATCTTGATAAGTTTAAATCATGGCAAGGAAGAAATTAATGAAATTCTTTACCAGATTATTTACGAATGATAGCACCTAACACCGCAGGTGGGAATAACACTGGACAACATTGACGGAAATAGAAATAGTTCGCCACAGCTATTTTTCCTGCTTTTAGCAGCTATGTCACTGTGATGACATAATTTCTGAGTACATAAATCAATCCATGTTTTGTTGCGCACGCGCAACGGCAACCAAGGCAAACAAGCGCGCGTTGCGCATCCACGCCACCACCGCCATCATCAATTGCATAACAATTAAGGCAAACAAAAATCCCGGCATATCGACTTGTGGCACGTTGATGCGCAGCCACATCAGCCCAGCCACCAGCGCAAACCCCAGCAAGCTAATGCCCAAATAATACCCCAGGGTGGTGAGCGGTCTGGTGCATACCATCTTGATCCCGCCCCACCATGCCTTCCACGCCGAGCGGCGGCGCGTGTCCAGCGCAAACTGGGCGCGCCCGGCGTCTACGCTGGCGTGGGCGATGGCCAGCAATAACAAGGCCACAGCCACGCAGAGATAAAAGGCCGCGTCGGCTTCGGATGCGAGTATCAATTTATCAGAATATTGATGCATCACCTTAAACAGCCCCGCTGCCGCTGCGCCCGCCAGGCCAAGCGGAATCAAACCCAGCAACAGCAAGCGCAACATGCGCCCATATTCGCCCACGCCGCCAACAATCAGGGCCGCAAAGCTGGCAGCTTTTTCGGCCCGTAAAGCGGTAATCGCCATACCGGTGAGCAAGGGTGAGAGTAGTAAAGTACACAAAGCGCCGCCTACGCCGGCCAGCGTCAAAACATTGCCTTTTTGTTGTAACACACCCATAAAGTCGCCAATGGCAGTCACATCAAACTGCGCCGCAATTTGATCGGCATACACCGAATAATCAAACGAGGCATGCATCAACATCCAAAAAGGCGCGGTAAAAATGAGGGTAGGCAAAATTAAAAATAATGTCCACAACAAGAGCAAACGCCATTGCAAGGCATGCCGACAGGCCAACACAAAGGAGCCAGCCGCGACGGGTTTTTTTTGTTTTTTCATAGGTTCACCAATAAGGCAATCAGGGCTTGGGCCAATACCGACACCTCACTGCTCCAACGGCGGGATGGCTTCAGATTGGTTTTGATGGTACGACTGTCGTCGAGTTTGTTCGCGTCCAGGTAATGCAGCCGCTCCGGGTCAAGCTCAACCGATACGGCGCGGGTCGGCTTCAACCAGACCAGGCGCTGCCACTTTTCATCGTTATCCCACAACACTTTTTCCTGGCTGCCATCGGCAAATTTCACCACCACGGTTTGCGGCACGCTGGCACCGTAACGCTTGAGCAGCACCACCGTGCGCCACGGGTAAGGGCCGAAACCCGGCTTGGCCTTGGGATGACTTTTTTCCCAGCGTTCATGCTCGGCATCCATCCGCTGTTCCAGTTGATCCTCGGTTTCCTCCACCCATTTGCCGTTCACTTCACGGGTGCCGGGCTGCGGCTCTTCTTCTTCACTGGTAAATTTGGCGATGCGATCATCGATTTTATTGGCCTGATACACGTTTTGCGCAAACGCTTTTTCCACAATGGCGCGCTGGCCCGAAGATTGCGCCAAGGCTTCGCGCAAATCGGCGATACTTGGGTGGCGGAATTTCCAGGTCGCGTAATATTGTTTGAAGGCGCGCTCCATCACCGGCGTGGTCAGGCGCGCTTCGAGGTCACGCATCAGGGTAGCGGTGCGCGAATAGACAGTCCCAAACCCGCCGCTGGAACTGCGATCCCACGAGTTTTGCCCGGTCGGGTCAAAAGGGTCAGTCACCGCCGCCCATAAGCGGTTCATGGCAAAACTTTCGGCCTTGACGCCCAAACCCATGGCTTTGCTCAAGCGATTAGCCAGATGCATATCTTGCCCGCGCTGGCGCAGCATACGGTTATCCCAATATTGGTTTAAGCCTTCATCCAACATCGGTTCTTCAAATTCGTTGGAACCGAGGATGCCGTAAAAATAATCATGGCCAAATTCATGGATCGTGACAAAATCGAGGCCATATTGGCTCATGGTGCCGGGGTCGAGATGTTTATTGGCATCGACGGTAAAAAAGGTCGGATATTCCATGCCGCCCGCTTCGGCCGCGTTAAATGGCGGAATCACGGCGGTGGTGGTGCGATACGGATAGGGGCCAAGTGTTTTTGAAAAGTAAGCAATCGAATCTTTGGTGGCTTTCATCACGGCTGCCGCCGTATGGGCATATTCCGGCGGCGACAAGACTTTGATTTTCACCTTGGGCACACCGGGTTCGTTGGTTTCACCTTCCAACACTTTGGCGGTACGGTTGTCGGCAGTCCAGGCAAAATCGTGTACATCGGCTTGCAGATAGCGGTGCGTGATCATGCCATCTTTTTCTTGCGGCGCGCCAGACTCTTCGCCGGTTGCGCCCACGGTATAGCCTTTGGGTACGGTCAGGCTGACATCGTAGGAACCATAATCGGCATAAAATTCGCTATGCATATGCATTTCATGCGCATTCCAGCGCTCGCTGGTAGCGCCGCGCTCGCCGGGTAATTCGAGTACTGCGATTTTCGGGAACCATTGGCCGACCAAATGAAAACTACCAAAATAGCCGGTACGCGCTACCACGCGTGGCAATTGATCATGGAAGCTGATATCCAAAGTCGTACTGGCCCCGGCTGCCACGGGCGTGGGTAAATCGAGGCGCACCACGGTATGATCGGTGGCCGGCCCACCGTCGGGATGAACAAAACGCCAGGGTACTTTGGCACCGCCCTGTGTTACCTGACGTAATTCGATATGGCCCCATTCGCCGTCAGCCGAATCAACTTCCGAGCGAAAACCCAGATTCCAGTTGCGCTTTTCGGTGTAAAAAGTGCTATACGATCCTTCAAACGCATTCAGATACAGATGCATGTAAACACTGCGCACTTCACGCTGGCTGCGGTTGCGCCAGGTTAGCTTTTGCTGTCCGTCAACGGTATGTTTAACCGGGTCAAGTTTGGCCGCAATCTGGTAATGGACGACCCGATCCGACAAGGTGCTTTCCTTGCCAGTACGTGCGCCACCCCAGGCATTGGCTGCGCTTGGCACCGTTACCGCAGCGGCATGGGGGCTGGCGAGAGGGATATCATCAAAGGCCAGCACGGGTAGGGTTGATGACAGCAGTTTGGCTTGTGAATTGGCCAATAAATCGGTTTGAAACAGGATTGCGGCGGTCAATAAGGCCAAAATTCCTGCGCCTTTCAAGGTTTTTGAGGTTTGCCAAAAGAGCGACATGAAAACTCCTGTAATTCGTTAAGAAAACGCTGCAAGCGATGGGTGCAACGCCGGGCCAGCTTTGCATGGCTGTCTCGATGCCAGGCAAAAGCAGCCTCACATGGGCGGTAAGCCCGATTCTGTCCAAGCTTGGTTTGCTGACAGGCGAAAGATACTAACACGGCTTGGGTTGCAACAACGGACAGTTTTCTTGCGGCAGCTTAATTTTTATTGGCTCGCTGCACCATGCAAAAGTTTTTCATAGATGGCGCAATCTGAGGCGGAAAAACAGCAAAATACCCCGTTGCCACAGCAATCTGAGTACAATAGCCAAAGCCCTTTTGCGAATGCCAACCCATCATGCCTACCCGCCGCCAATTCATCGCATTCATGCCGCCACTGCTGGCCGCTTGCGCCTCGCAGCCGGGGGTGAGCAATGCATCAAACAACCCGGCCGCCGCCAGCGCAACTACTACCGCTACTGGCACCGCAGCGCTCGACACCAAACCCAAGCCGCAAGCTGCCTGTACTTCTGCCGCCTGGCCCGCCTGGGTCGCCTTTCGCGATAAATTCATCCAGGCCGATGGCCGCGTCATCGATTTTAATGCCGACAACCATTCCACCTCCGAAGGCCAGGCCTATGCCCTGTTCTTTGCCCTGGTCGCCAACGACCGCCAAAGTTTTGAACGTGTTTTGGACTGGGCACGCGCCAATCTGGCCGGCGGCGACCTCACCGCCCGCCTGATGGCTTGGCACTGGGGCAAGAAAAGTGATGGCAGTTGGGGCGTGCTGGACGCCAACGCCGCCAGCGATGCCGACCTGTGGTTAAGCTACACACTTTACCAGGCAGCACATATCTGGCATGACAATAAACTGCGCAGTATTGCAGAATTGCTACAAGCGCGAATTGAAAAGGAATTAATCATCCATGTTCCTGAGATTGGCCCGGTCTTATTGCCGGGGCCGCAAGGTTTTGCATTAAAATCAGGAGGTTGGAAACTCAACCCCAGTTATATGCCCTTGCAGGTATTGGCAGGATTGCAACGCGAAGCACCCAAGGGGCCGTGGAAAGCGCTGGCACGTAGCACGCTGGCCATGATGGACGCGGTAACGCCGCAGTTCATCGTGGCCGATTGGGTCGCCTTGCGGCCACAACAAGGCTTCGTGCTCGACAAAGAAGTGGGCGTGAATGGCAGTTATGATGCAATTCGCAATTATTTGTGGGCAGGCATGCTATCAGCGCAAGATCCGTTACGCAACAAATTGCTGGCCCGCATGAAAGGGATGTTGGCTTTACTGGAAAAGAATATCGTGCCGCATAAATTGGACGCCAGTAATGGCGCGCAGGCAGATGGAAGCGGACCGCTGGGCTTTTCGGCGGCCTTACTGCCGTTTTTGGCCGCCAACGGTGCAACTTCTGCGCTGGAGCGGCAAAAAGTGCGGATTAGCAGTGGCGGCGGGGTGCCGATTATTTATTATGAACAGGCTTTGGCCTTGTTCGCGGCAGGTTTTTTAGAACAACGCTTTCATTTTGCGCGCGATGGGCGCTTGACCATACCCAAACAAGCGCCAAAACAAGCGCCGAATCAGGCACCGAAGCAGGCAAACTGCAACACATGAAAAGAACATGAATAAAGCATGAAACAAGCATGAAAAAAAAGTCCCTCCTGAAAACTTGCCTCGGTTTGTCCTTGGCCCTCACGTTCTGCCCGATTGCCTGGGCGGCGGATGACCCGACCGTACAGCGCTTAATCGATCAGGCGCGCTATTGGCAACAGAAAAAACGCGACGATCTGGCCGCCGATGCCTGGCGTAAATTATTACGGGTCAACCCTGATCACCCCTTGGCCCTGGTGCAACTGGGTACGCTGGAGGCGCGCGCCGGCCACAATAAAGAAGCCGAAGAACTGTATCAACGCTTGAAAACCATCCAACCCGCACCACCCGGTCTGGCCGAACTGGAAACCGCGCTCAAGGTGCAAAGCGCCGCCCCGGAAGAGCTGAAAGCGGCACGCAAGCAAGCACAAACCGGCAAGCCCGATGAAGCGGTCAAAACCTATCGCACCATTTTGGGCGAAACCCAACCGACTGGCCAGTTTGGCCTGGAATATTATCAAACCCTGGGCGGCACCCGTGAAGGCTGGGATGAAGCACGCCGTGGTATGGAGCAATTGGCCAAAAGCCACCCCGGCGACAATACCTATTTAATGGCACTGGCGCGCCACCTGAGCTATCGCGAAAGCACGCGCCGGGAAGGCATACGCCAGTTAGCGCATTTGGGCCAACAAGACCCGGAAGCGCAAAAAGCCTGGCGACAAGCCTTGGTTTGGCTGGGGGCAAAAAGCACCGACCGCGCTTTATTTCAACAATACTTATCCCTTTTCCCGAATGATCAGGCGGTGCGCGAGCGCTTGCGCCTGCTGGATCGGCCAGCCATTGCCAGTGTTGCGCCCGATCTGGCCGAACTGGAACGACGGGCAGGTTTTAGATGGCTCGATACTGGCGAAGTGGACAAAGCCGAAGCCCGCTTTCGCGAGATTCTGAGCAAAAAACCGGGCGACCTGGATGCCCAGGGCGGCTTGGCCACGGTATTGATGCGCAAAGGCATTTGGATTGAAGCGAGTGCCTTGCTTGATCAAATCGTCGCCAATGGTGGCAAACGCTGGAAGGCCGCGCAACAAAGCGCGCATTATTGGACTTTGATTCATGAAATCGGTGCCGCGCGCCAGGGCGACAAAAATACCAGTCAGGCCGATATCGAAGCGAAATTACAGCAAGCCTTGCGCATCGACCCGAAACACAGTGCCGGCCTGTTAATTTTGGCTGACATTTTGAATGAAAAGCGCGATTTTGCGCGCGCCGAACCACTGTACCGCCAGGTGCTGCGGCAAGAGCCAGCGCAAGCGGGGGCGTTTTTAGGCTTGGTCTCGATTTTGACGCAAACCGGGCGCGAGCAAGAAGCGCTGGCCTTAATCGCCGCGCAAGCGGCTTCGCCGGAATTAAAAATGGTCGGCTTGAACCAAACCAAAGCCCAGGCTTTATTCAAATTGGCGCAAACCGATGAGCAAAGCGGCGCTTACGATAGCGCCATGCAAAGGCTGGAAGACGCGCTCTTGCTCGACCCCGCCAGCCCATGGGTGCGGCTGGCACTGGCCCGGCTGTATCAGCGCTTGAATGATGTGGCCGCCGCCAATTCGATTATCGATAATTTGGTCGATGCCTTCCCCGACCTGCCCGAAGCATGGCATGCGCGCGCACTTTTGTTTGCGGAACAGGAGCGCCCGTCCGAAGCCTTGCTGGCGCTGGAGCGGATCAACCCCGCCAAGCGCACCGCCGCCATGGCGCAAGACCAGCGGCGGCTCTGGATACAGGTGCAAACCATCCGCGCACGCCAATTCCAGCAACAAGGGCAAAGCCAGCAAAGCGTGAATTTACTCAATCAGGCGCAAACCGCCGCTGGTGATGAGGTAAGTTTGCTCAGCACCGTCGCGGGGGCTTGGTCAGAAACCGGGCAAGCCGCCCGCGCGCTGCAAATTTTGCGCAGCGTCCATGCGCGCCAGGGCAATAGCGATGTGGGGGCGCGGATTCAATACGCCAGCCTGCTACTGAGTACAGGGCAAGACGCGGAACTGGCGACCGTGCTGCGTGATCTGGCCAAACAAACCCAATTAACAGCGCGCCAGTTTGAAGATTTAAATAAAATCATCCTCGCCTACACCCTGCGCCAAACCGATACCCTGCGGGAAGCCGGCCGCTTGGCCGATGCTTACGATACGGTCAGCCCGGCGCTGGCCCAATCCAACGATACGCGTTTGACCATGGCCTTGGCGCGCATTTATCAATCAGGCGGTGAACCGGGGCCTGCCTTGCAATTGGCCGAGAGTGTGATCGAGCGCGAGCCCAATGATTTGGAGCATCGCCTGTTTGCCGCCGGCGTGGCGATGGCGGCCAAGCAGCTCGATCAGGCAGCCGAACATGTCGGCGCGGCACTGGAACTGGCCCCCGACCACCCGCGCGTGTTGGCACAAGCCGGGCGGGTTGAAAAATTACGCGGCAATATACCCAAGGCGCTGGAATATTTTCAGTATGCGCAAGCGCTGGAACACGAAAAAGCCGCCTTTGGCAATGTGCCGGGCAATCTGGCCTTGCGTCTGGTGGATGCCAATGCCACTCTGCCTGCGGCTGCGGCAGGCGCGGTGGGTGCCACCACCGCCGTGCGCAATTTGATTTTGCCGATACCCAATGCAGTGCGCGCGCGCAATAATGGTGAGGCTGCGCCAACTACCAGCCCTGGATTTCCGGCTGCGCCCAATGCAATCAATAACAGCATTCTACCCTTGCCCGGTGCACGCCAATTTGTTGATCCGCTGAACCAGGTGAACCAGTTGCCCCAGGTGCCCCAGGTGCCTCAGGCGCGTACCAGCTACGCGCCTGCGCCCGCGCCCGCTCCCGCCAACAACAATGCGCAATTTGAAGCGGGCTATCAGGCTGCACTCGCCAAAATACAGGCGCAACAAACGCAGCCGACAACCAAGGCAAGATCAGCGCAATCCGCATACGCTGTACAAGCCACACAAGCCACACAAGCCGCCGCAGCGCAAATTCAAGACGATGCGCCGCCCAGCGGTCAGCGTAATAAGAATAGTAAGCGTAGCAAACGCAGCAAGTACACCAAGCACAGCCGCAGCAAAGGGCACAATGCGCAAGTACCCGACGGCAATGCCTTGCAGCAAGCGTTGGCGGCACTCGGCTCAACTGGCACCCGGCAAGCGGCCACACTCGCGCCGCTGCCCCCGGTTGCCGTGCCAGCAGCGATAGCCAATACCACGGCTGCGCCCGCCACTATCACGGCAGCGCCAGAATGGCGCAGCACGACGCGCGAACCCGCACCCGCAGCGGCACAGGTTTTGCGACTGGATCAACGCTTACCGGAAGCGCCGCCCAGCGCCGCGCCGCAAAATGAAGCGCCGTCCCTGTTCAGCCGCCTGAGCCAAGCCATTTCCGGCAAGACCCGGCATACTGCGCAAAGCGTGCCCAAAACGCCGACCGCAAACGCATCGGCTGCTGCTGCACTCGCCACCACACTCAACCCGGCCAACCGCGAACGCACGATGGCGGAAGAAATCCAGGATATCGAGCTAAAATTCGCCACCACGCTCGACCTGGGTGCGGCTTACCGCAATCGCTCGGGCGAAGTCGGCATGAATCGTCTGTCTGAAATCGAAATACCGCTCGAATTCAAAACTTCGCTCAATTATGACCACCATTTAACGCTACGCATGACGCCGGTTTTACTCAGCGCGGGTGAAATCATTTTGGCTGATCCGGCCAATATTACCCGCTTTGGCTCAGGTGCGCTGGGGCCGTTTCTCGCCACGCCCTACCCCAGCGAATTTATTCAGGCCAGCGGGGTTGCGCTGGCCATCGCGTATGGCGATGAGAATTTACGCATCGATCTGGGTACCAGCCCGCTCGGGTTTAAGGTTGGCAATGTGGTCGGTGGTATCAGTTATAAACACACGGTGGACGATCTGACCCTCAAGGCCAGCCTGAATCGGCGCTCGGTGACCGACAGCGTGCTCTCGTATGCGGGCGCGCGCGACCCTTTGACCGGGCAAACCTGGGGCGGCGTGGTCAAAACCGGGATACGCCTGGACGCCAATTACGGCAGCGAACAACTGGGCTTTTATGGCGGCGGTGGCATCGCCAGCTTAACCGGGCGCGCAGTCAAAGCCAATACCGAATGGGAAGCGTCCGCAGGCGCTTATTGGCGGCTGTACCAGAGCCTGAATCAGCAAATTACCGTGGGCTTGAATCTGAATGCACTCGGTTACCACGATAATCTGAGCCACTTTAACCTTGGCCATGGCGGTTACTTCAGCCCGCAACGCTATGTCAGTCTGGGCCTGCCGCTGGATGCGGCCGGACGGTTTGGCAAATTGTCTTACCAGATTGGGCTGGATGTGGGCTTGCGCCATATTACGCAAGATAGCGCTGCCTACTTCCCCAACGACCCCGCGCTGCAAGCACAATGGCAAGCGCGCATCGCCGCCTTGCCGACCACCACCCCGATCCCGGACTATTTCCGCGCCAGCTACAAGGGCGATAACAGCTCGGGCACGGGGGCCAATTTGCGCATCTCGTTTGAATATTTGCTGGCCTCGCAGTTTGCTTTGGGTGGCCGCTTTAGCTTTGACAACAGCCGCAACTACACCCAGCAAACCGGCTTGCTGTATTTGCGCTATGCCTTTAGCCCCTTGCCCACGCCCGTCCTGTTCCCGCCGCGCGGTTTGCAGGCGCTTTACCTTGGAGACCCATTATGAAACAGGTGATGCCACGATTCTTGTTGCCAATCTCACTGCTATTTTGCCTGCTTGGCAGCTTGGCGCAGGCCGTTGATTTGCAACAATACGGCCGCGCTTATCTGGCCGAAGGCAATAGCGCGGGGGCGATTCAAAGCTATACCGAACTGGTACGGCAAAATCCATTTGATCCGGTCGCGCTCAATAATATGGCCATTGCCAAAGCGGCGGCGGGGGATTATCAAAGCGCACTCGACTTACTCACGCGCGCCGCCCGCCTCGCGCCACAACGCGCGGACATTCGCGAAAATCTGACGCAATTGCAAGGCTGGCAGCAGCAAACCCATTCGATTTCGCTCAACCCGATCAATGGCAAGTCTGCCGCAGCCCGCACCTCGCGCGCAGGCATTTTGCCGGAACCGCCGCCATTATGGCAGGCGCAAAATCGACGCCAATAAGCAAGGCCCATAAGCGACGCCAATATGCCCAAAATCACCATGCACTCAATACAATGCAAATAATCGCTCTCATTTCCGGCAAGGGCGGGGTTGGCAAAACCACCCTGACTGCCAATATTGCCATCGCGCTGGCCCAGCGTGATCAGCGGGTATTGGTGCTCGATCTCGATCCACAAAATGCCTTGCGCCTGCACCTTGGCATGGATGCGCAAGACCACGCGGGCTTGACGCGTGAAGGCATCACGACCGACGCCGTATTTGCCAGCCCGTTTGATATCAGCTTTATTCCCTTTGGCATGCTGCGCGAAGCGGAACTGGAAGAATTCGAAGCCGCGCTCAAAGCGCATCCGCATTGGGTGGCCGATGGCATTGCCAGCCTGGGGCCGGATGCCTATGATTTTATTTTGATCGATACCCCGCCCGGCCCCAGCGTGTATTTGCAACAGGCGCTCAATGCAGCGCATCACTCGCTGGCGGTGATTTTAGCCGACGCCGCTTCATTTGCCACGATTCCGGCTTTTTTACACCTGGTGCGAGAGCATAAGGTGCAATTACTGATCAACCAAATGCCACACCGCAGCAAGCTGGGGCACCAGGTTCGCACCGCGCTCTATGAAAATCTTGCCGGGCAGTTAGTGCCCATTACCATCCACCGGGATCGCTCGGTTTCCGAGGCACTCGCTTACGAGCGCCCCGT
>CAMBDR010000067.1 GCA_945864765.1 Janthinobacterium lividum
GCTGAATGCCGTGTCGTATTTTGGCAGCAATATCAGTTGGCGCGA
This sequence comes from Janthinobacterium lividum, assembly GCA_945864765.1. Classification (GTDB taxonomy): domain Bacteria; phylum Pseudomonadota; class Gammaproteobacteria; order Burkholderiales; family Burkholderiaceae_D; genus CAMBDR01. Next base: position 46 of record CAMBDR010000067.1, read on the forward strand.
GTTGGATCGATTGGCCAACCGCTTCGCCCATGGCTTGATCGCACGCCATATTCAACCCAATGAGCGGGTCATGCTGGCCTTGCCAAATACACCACAGTGGTTGATTGCCTATTTCGGTATTTTAAAGGCTGGTGCGGTGGCCGTGCTGGTGGATGCCAACCTCGACCAAGCCACGCTCCTGCAACGCATTGCCAGCTCGCAAGCGGTGATGTTGGTGTTGGGTTCGCAACGGTATGCCGAGTTACAACAGGTGTTGCGTGAAGATAGCATGGCCGCAGGTTTGCGGCGTGTGGTATTTGCGACTTTGATCGACTATATGGGATGGCGCAAAAAGCTTAAATTTGTTGCGTTGCACCATGTGCAGGATGGCCATTTATTGCCTTGGTTTACCAAAAGCCAGCGTCATCATGACCGACGTTTTTCACGTTTTAGCGACGTGCTTCGTAACGCGCGCTTGTTTCCGCCCGATATTGCTTTGGATGTCAATCAGGTGGCGGTAATAGTGTATACCTATGGTGTTACGGGTACGGCCCTACCTGTACCGCTGACCCATAGCCAGCTCGCCGCCAACGCCTTGCAATTGCGTCATTGGTTACCGGAGTCGCGCCCCGGTGACGAACGGTTTTTGGCGCAGCAGCCCTTATCCTCGGCTTATGGTTTAACTTGTCTGGTGCATTTGGGCGTGTACCTGGGGGCGACGCTGATTTTATTGCCCAGCCAGGATTTGCGCCAAATTTTGCGCACCGTGCAACGCCAGCACCCGACCTATTTCCCGACCACACCGAAGATGGTGCATCAATTAATCCAGGAGCCGGATGTGCGCAATTTTGGTTTGGCCTCGATTCGGGTTTGCGCCGTCAGCGGCTCGCCTTTAGCCAGAGAAATTCGCGAAAAATTTGAGCGCATTACCCGTGGCCGCCTGGTAGAAGCCTATGGTTTAAGCGAAGCCTCGGCCGGGGTGTTAGCCATGCCTTTAGCGGCACGGCGGCAAAGTGGTGTGGTGGGTTTGCCCTTGCCCGATACCGAAATCCAGGTAAGAGATGTACAAACCCGGGAGTTGGTGGCACCGGATCAAATTGGCGAATTATGGATACGCGGGCCGCAAGTATTTTCCGGTTACGATTTGCCGGACGGTTTGCCGCCGGAACAGGCGCAACGAATCGCACGACTCAATGCCGAACGCCTGCAAGACGGTTGGCTGGCGACGGGCGATATGGTGAGTGCCGATGAAGATGGCTTTTGCACTTTGATTGATCGAAAGAGCAATATGTTAATGCGCAGCGGCCATTGCGTGTTTCCTCGGCAAATCGAAGAAGTCTTGTTTGAACACCCGGCGGTGGCCTTGGTCAAAGTCGTGGCCGAACCGGATGGTGAGGGTATGATGCATCTGCAGGCGCATATTATGCTGCACAGCAGCATGAAGGTGTCAGTAGAGGAATTGTTCAAGTATTGTGCAAAGCGCTTGCATGCAAGTGCGCAGCCCGATAGCATCATGATTGGCGATTTGTAGCTTTAGTAGTATATTGTTTTAAATTTGCTGATAAGTGAATCACAAATAGAATCAAAAATAGGCTTGTACGGCGGCGCTGGGTAAAATTGGCGGTCTCCCTGCACGAGATTAAATCATTAATAAATGGAAATAAGGAAACAGGATGGACAAGTTCTGGCTAAAATCGTACCCCAAGGGCGTACCTGCGGAGATTGATTACACTCAATATCGTTCACTCGTCCAATTGCTGGAAGAGGCCTTTAAAAAATACGCCGCGCGTAACGCCTATGTTTGCATGGATAAATTCATGACCTATGCCGAGGTCGATCAGCTTTCCCGTCAATTGGGGGCATGGTTGCAAAGCAAGGGCTTGAAAAAAGGCGCACGGGTGGCGGTGATGATGCCCAATGTCTTGCAGTATCCGGTCGCCATTGCCGCTATTCTAAGGGCTGGCTACACGGTGGTGAATGTCAACCCGCTCTACACCCCGCGTGAATTGGAACATCAGCTCAACGATTCCGGGGCCGAAGTGATTATCGTGGTTGAAAATTTTGCCAATACGGTCGAGGCGGTTATCGCTAAAACCAAGGTCAAGCATGTGGTGCTGGCTTCCATTGGCGATTTGCTGGGCCTTAAAGGTTTGTTGGTGAATTTTGTGTTGCGTAAGGTCAAAAAATTGATTCCGGCCTTTTCGCTACCCGGTGCGGTGCCCTTCAATACTGCCTTGTCGCAAGGCAAGAGCATGACCTTAAAACCCGTCGATATCAATCTTGATGATGTCGCATTTTTGCAATATACGGGCGGCACCACGGGCGTTTCAAAGGGAGCAACCTTAATCCACCGCAATGTGGTCGCCAACGTGTTGCAAGCTGAGGCGTGGCTCAATCCGGCGCTCTCCAAAGTGCCCAAAGGCAACCAATTGGTGATTGTCTGCGCCTTGCCGCTCTACCATATTTTTGCGCTGACCGCATGTAGCTTGTTGGGCACGCGTGAGGGGGCCATGAATGTGTTGATTCCCAATCCGCGTGATATCCCCGGTTTTATCAAAGAACTGGGCAAACATAAAGTGAATATGTTGCCTGCTGTAAACACTTTGTATAATGCCTTGTTGAATCACCCTGATTTCGCCAAACTTGATTTTTCTTCATTGGTATTATGCAATGGCGGCGGCATGGCCACCCAGCAAGTGATTAACGATAAATGGCTGAAACTTACAGGTTGTTCGATTCTGGATGGCTATGGCTTGTCCGAAACCTCACCTTTGGCCACCGCCAACTGTGCCGACGCGACTGCCTTTACCGGCACCATCGGCTTACCGGTTCCTTCCACTGAAATTTTGATCCTTGACGATGATGGCAAGCCAGTGCCTTTGGGCGAATCCGGTGAAATTGCGATTCGTGGCCCACAAGTGATGGCAGGCTATTGGAATCGTCCGGATGAAACTGCCAAGGTCATGACACCCGATGGTTTCTTTAAAACTGGTGACGTGGGCATTATGGATGAGCGCGGCTACACTCGCATTGTGGATCGTAAGAAAGACATGATCCTGGTTTCGGGCTTTAACGTCTATCCGAATGAAATTGAAGGCGTGGTGGCGGGGCACCCTGGCGTGCTGGAATGCGCTTGTATCGGTGTGCCGGATGAAAATTCTGGCGAGGCGGTGAAATTGTTTGTGGTACGTAAAGATCCTAACCTGACCGTTGCGCAGCTTATGGATTTTTGCAAAGAGCAGTTCACCGGCTATAAAAAGCCAAAAGTGATTGAATTCCGTGATGACTTGCCGAAATCGAACGTCGGCAAAATCTTGCGCCGTGAATTGCGGGACGAGAAAAAAGCCCCTAAAGGGTGATTAAAGGCATCTCAGTGGACTTAAATTCGTATGTGGGCATGGGGTGTGCCCACATACGGTTCTTGATGTCGTACAGTCGTTTCTGCGCGGGGATTCAAGGCTTGGTTTTTTTGAATTCAGGCTAATTCCAAGTTAATAAGTCAAGTGGGCGCAATTCACATTATCTTATATTTGCTTCTCTTTATGTAATTTTTTTGATAATTCGATGTATCTTTCTGCGCTAAGTTTTTTGTCCAGGATGGGGATCGCTTCGTTTTTCATCCAAGTACTTAGTTTTTGGAGGTTGAATGTTTGTACCGCCTCGGCTGCTTTTTGGAGTAACCCGCTTGCGCCACTGATTGGATCGTCTTGCGCCGCAGCATATTGGACGATATCATCGATTAATGTCAATCGTAGCATCACAACTGACCAAGTGGTCAGTATGACCTGCCGGGCAGGATCAATTCTGGTGGAAGTGCGAAGATCATTAATGGCGATTACCGGTATTTCCGGAAGGCGTTTCTTTGTCCACCAATAGAGGTGCAAGCCACTGGTCCAATTGCCGTCAAGACTCATGCATGTATTGATGTAGCCTCTTGCCAGACTTATCATTGCAACTTCAGCCCTGACACTTTTGAGTGTTTTTAGTTGTGCGAGGGATTCAATTTTTGAGTCAAGCATGCCAAAGTCGGAAACCAATTCGCCGACGGGGTCATTTTGCAATAGGATAATGTTTTTCGCGTCGGGTGAAACAGCCATATTTGACGCTTCATTTGTGTTGACATCAACGATGATTTGCTTGGTATATTTGCATAAGTGTATCTTTGATACTTCTTGAGCGCGCCTGAGTGGCAAGTCCTTTCGCATGTGTTGTCCACACGTTGTACTATCTGCCGCTATAAGCATCTTTCGGTGCATCACACAATAGCCATATTGCAGGCCTAATGCGTCATACTGCAATCCGTTGTGCCAACAATTCTGACAAGAGTGTAACATTATATTTTCTCAAAGAGGATAGAAACGATTTGCTCAGGGGCCGTTATGTCACGAAAATCAAGAAGGTGTTCGCTCCACTGCTCGGCATAGCGACGTGCTTGCATGACCTCGAATGCATCATCCCATTTAGCCTCGCCCTTGCCATTTTTTTTCATTAAAGTGAGTAATTCAGCATTGCTGATATGTTTAACTCCATTTTCATAGACTTTTTTAACGAATGTTTGCCATATTGCGCCATTAGCGGCGAAATGTTCGGCGGCTGCTTGTTGTTCAGTCGTTGACAGGTAAGGGGTATCTCGCCCTGGACCTTCGAGATACAGAATGTGTCGGACGATTGAAGCATCAGCACTGGGTGTGGGGGAACGAACGCCCGATTTTGAATCGCCTCTGAATAAGGGGTGTTTGCTTTGCTTCCATTTTGGACTTGGCGACATGGTATGGTTATTGAGGTTTGAGTAAGCATAATTTCGATAAATTGCCATATTCAGCACGCGACGATGTGTTATGTTTTTGTGGTGTTGGCCCCACTGTAACCATTGTAGGATTATACTGTTTTTTTTGTGGTGTAGTGTAATGTTGAGTTACCCCATTCATGTAATCCTGACGTGACCTGTTTAATTGTCAGATGTATTTTGCTCTGTTTAGTGTAAACTGAGCGCATGCAAACCTACTTCTTTTTGATTGCCGCCTTGCTGTATGCAGGCTGTGCCTTTCTCCCCGTCAAGCTGGCGCGTGTTATAGCGTCCGGCACGGCTTTGGCGTGGTTGATCCATGGCGGCACGCTGTGGGCCGATTTTTTCTTGCCCGCCACATTGCGCGTTGGCTTCGCGAGGAGGTTGTCGGCCGCCTAGTGGGTCTCGGTGGCGCTGTTTTGGCTGGAAAACCGCCGTGCCACGCTCGACAGCTTGCGTGTTTTGGTCTTGCCTTGCGCTGCCATCTCGGTGCTGCTGCCCTGGTTTTCCCCAGGGAGCGTGGTCAAATTGGAAGGTAAGTCCATGCTCTATGGCTGGCATATCGCCATTTCGGTGTTGGCCTATAGCACACTCACCGTGGCGGCTTTCCATGCGATTTTGATGGCGTTGCAAGAGTCGCAACTGCATGCACGCGGGGTGCAAACCAAATCATGGCTTGGGTTGGCGATTGATCGTTTGCCCGCCTTGTTGACGATGGAAACATTGTTGTTTCGCATGGTACGCATCGGTTTTGTGTTACTGAGTTTGACGGTATTGTCCGGCCTGGTTTTTTCCGAGCAATTTTTGGGTAAAGCGGTGCAGTGGGATTATAAAACCATCTTCGCCCTGATTTCCTGGGCCGTGTTTGGCGCACTCCTGCTGGGCCGCCATTTACGCGGTTGGCGTGGGCGAATCGCGCTGGGCTGGATGTTGGCCGGGTTTTTAACCCTGTTGCTGGCCTATGTTGGTAGCCGTTTTGTGTTGGAAGTCATCTTGCATCGGGGGACGCTATGATTCGCTTACTCGCCTGGTTGGCACTGATTATTGTGGCCGTGTGGTTGTATCGGAAAAAAAATAGGGCGACGGCAGCGCCCCCGACAGATCAACCAAGCCAATTGGGCGATGCCGAAAAAATGCTCAGTTGCGCGCAATGTGGCGTGTATATTCCCGCCTCTGAAGCGATTCAAAAACAGGGGCAATATTTTTGTTGTGAGCAACATGCACACTAAACCAAACGCGCCATGAAGTATTATTCGCGACAAACCCAGGAGCAATCCCAAGCGACTTTTTGGCGCTCCCTGCAAACGCTATGCATCACGCGCATTGTGATCGCCATTTCATTGTTGTTGTATTTTAGTTTTAGTGAGCGGGGGGCATGGTTTGTGGGTGCGCCTGGTTACGTTGTTTTATGCGTCAGTAATTTGGTTTTGGCGATTCTTTTTGCCTTGGCTGCCAGTTATCGGCGCAAGCAATTTCTCTTTCAATTGTGGACGCAAATCTGTTTTGATTTGGCCATCATCTCCAAATTGTATTTGATCGCTGGCGGCGTCAAGAGCGGCCTGGTCATTTTATATTTGTTGCCTTTGGCTGCATCCGCCATTCTTTCTCCGTTGATTGTGGCCTTGTTTTTTGCTGCGGCTGTGGCCTTGTTTTTAGTCTCGGAGAGTGCTTATCAGATGTTTATTCTGATGGAGCCGCAGGCACCGATTTTACAGGCGGGTTTGTATGGTGCTGCATTTTTTACCGTGGTTTTGGTGGTCAATCGGCTGGCATTACGTTTGATTAACCAGGAAGCCCTGGCGGTGCAGCGCGGCATCGATTTGAGCGTGCAACAAGCGATTAATCGGTTGGTGATTGCCGATGTGGGCGATGGCATCCTGGTATTGGGGCCGGACAGCACGATTTATACGGCCAATCCGGCAGCGCAAGGCATGCTGGGTTTGTCCGGCACCGAACCGACGTTGGCATGCAAGTTGACGGATATTATCAACTTGCAGCCGATTGCCGATGCATTTTTTGCCTGGAATCGCCCTACAGCAGGTAAAGACAGCCTGAATCAGGCCGAAGAATCGCAATTTGTCACGGTGAAAGTGCGTGAAGATATTGTCTGGCCCAATGTGCCAGCAGTATGGAGTGGGCGACGCGAACTCATCATGCATTTGAAAGTGCGCTTTGTGCAGGTAGATATGGTGGAAGCGGATCGTAGTGTGGTATTTCTGCAAGATGTCTCGGAAATTGAAAACCAGGCCCAACAATTGAAGCTGGCATCGATGGGACGTTTGACGGCGAGTATTGCGCATGAGGTGCGCAACCCGCTGGCCGCGATTGGGCATGCTGCGGCGTTGTTGTCGGAAGATTTGACGGGTAAAACCCAGGCACGGCTACTCACAATTATTGGTGACAATGTGACCCGCGTCAATCGCATGATTGAAGATATCTTGCAATTGTCACGCAAGGTGCCCGCCAAAATGGAGCCGATCAAGTTACATGCGTTTTTGCAGGGCGTCATCACTGAGTTTGAAGAAACCCATTCCTTGTCATCGGGTAATTTGCTCTTGCTTGAAAACAATGCCGTTCAAGTCTATTTTGACCCCTTCCATTTGCACGAAGTGGTGGTTAATTTATTGAGTAATGCGGTGCGCTATGCCACTGGTTTGCCCGGTAGTATTAGTTTGCAAGTGGTTGGTGAGAGTGATAATCGACCGGAATTGCATGTGCAGGATGATGGGCCAGGTATTTCGCCAGAGGTTCGGGCGCATTTGTTTGAACCATTTTATACCACCTCGTCCAAAGGTACGGGTTTGGGTTTATATTTGGCGCGTGAAATGTGTTTGAATAATACGGCTAACCTCGATTATGAATATCGTATCGATACCGATGGCGATGGAAAAGAATTGACCAGGGGACGATTTGTGATTAGTTTTGCGGGTAAAGGATAAACCATGACAGCACCACGGGTTTTGGTCGTCGATGACGAAGCGGATTTGCGTGAATTGCTTGAAATTACGCTCATCAAAATGGGTTTGGATGTGGATACCGCCGAGTGTTTGAAAACCGCACGCCAGTTTTTAAACCAGCATGAATACGCTTTGGTGTTGACCGATATGCGGCTGCCGGATGGGATGGGGGTGGAATTGGTCGCGGAAGTGAGCGCCAAGTTTAAAAATACCCCGATTGCCGTGGTTACCGCCTATGGCAGTGCAGATAATGCGGTGATTGCCTTAAAAGCGGGGGCGTTTGATTATGTCTCCAAGCCGCTGGCGCTGGATCAACTCAGGCTGTTGGTGCAATCGGCCTTAAATAGTGGTGGTGCCGCCAAGCCGCTCAGCGAAGCGCAAGCGCCAGTTTCGCGTCTGGTGGGGCAATCCCGTGCCATGGTTGAGTTACGCGCCCAAATCGGGCGGCTGGCGCGTTCGATGGCCCCGATTTCGGTTACCGGGGAATCGGGTGCGGGTAAAGAATTGGTGGCGCGGGAAATTCACGCCCAAAGTGCGCGGGTGGGCAAACCGTTTGTGGCCGTCAACTGTGGTGCGATTCCTGAAACCTTGATGGAGGCGGAGTTTTTTGGCTACCGCAAAGGTGCGTTTACCGGCGCGAGCGATGAGCGTGACGGGTTTTTTCAGGCCGCCAATGGTGGCACCCTGATGCTTGATGAAGTGGCCGATTTACCCTTGGCCATGCAAGTGAAGTTGTTACGTGCGATTCAAGAGCGGCGGGTGCGCAAAATTGGCGCGACAGCCGAAGAGCCGGTTGATGTGCGCATCATTAGCGCCACCCATCAAAACTTGGCGGAATGGGTGGAAAAAGGCAAGTTTCGGCAAGATTTGTTTTATCGTTTAAATGTGATTGAATTGCGGGTGCCTGCATTGCGCGAGCGGCTGGATGATTTGACGCTGTTGATCGATGCCTTGCTCAAACGCTTGAGTGCAGGTCATGCGGTGGCGCTGGCACCTGCTGCGCTGCTTGCGCTACAAGCCTATTCCTTTCCCGGCAATGTGCGGGAGTTGGAAAATATTCTGGAGCGTGCGTTGGCCTTTGCCAATGACGGCGTAATTGAAGTCGCCGATCTGGCACTACGCCACGCCAAAACGGCCGAAGCGGCAGAACTGGATATGCTGGCGCTGGCGATGTTGGATGCGGCCAGCCCGGTCGCTCTGGTGGATGGCCCGGACACGGAAGCTGTCGCAGAATTGGCGCTTGACAACCGCAATTTCGTTGACGCGATACTTGTTCCGCCGCAAAAACCGGTGCGCCTGGAGCCGCCCTTGCTCGGTGCCGACCAGCCACTACCGAGTTGCTTGCCCGATTATCTGGATGCGGTTGAACGCGACATTATTCAGCGTGCCTTGGCGCAGACGCAATTTAACCGAACCCAGGCGGCAGAATTATTGGGTATCAGCTTTCGCCAATTGCGCTATCAAATGCAGCGCTTAAATATTCAAGCACCGGAATGAGCATGGCCTTGGATGCCGCAGGTTGGTGTTCGGCGGCACTGCGCTATCCCTCGCCCAATTTTGACGCTCGCCCCGACGGCTGCGCCATTGCGCTATTGGTGATCCACAATATCAGCTTGCCGGCCGGGCAGTTTGGTGGGCCTTATATTGCCGATCTGTTCGCCAATCAACTCGATCTGTGCGCGCACCCAAGTTTTGCCTCGCTGCAAGGCTTACGGGTATCGGCGCATTTTTTGATTCGGCGCGATGGCGGTTTGCTGCAATTTGTTCCGGCTGAGCAACGAGCCTGGCACGCAGGCCTGTCCAACTTTGAGGGGCGTGACCGATGTAACGATTTTTCAATCGGCATCGAATTGGAAGGTTGCGACAGCTTGCCGTTTGAAAAACCACAATATCAAACTTTGGTCGATTTAACCTTGTGCTTACAAGAAAGGTACGGCATGGATGCCGTTTGCGGCCACCAGGATATCGCTCCAGGCCGCAAAACCGACCCCGGCCCACACTTTGACTGGGCTGGTTTTGAGGCGGCTTTTCACTGCCAACAACGCGCTGGGCAAACCACAGGCAAGACCATGCCGTTTTTGCGGTTTGCCCAAAACGCGTGAAAAGTCAAGCGAAAACGCAGAAAAAATAAGCGAAATACGACACCACTTTCGCTTGCATCTGGCGCGATTGGGCACTACAATTAGTGCTGTTGATAAATTCAACCACTAGATTTAGTGTTTTTCCAGTGAGCGTACTCGCAATTTTGCCAGAGGCCAACGAAAATTTCCCAAAAGCGATGTCTGCACTACCCAAGGCGGGTAGTTGGGCTTGCTTTTTTGCCTGTTGTAAACGATGCTGGATAGATAAACAGTTTGAAATTGGTGGAAAAATAGTGAGTCAAGATGGATTTATCTGACTTAATAGCATTATTTATTGGCAACTTATTTGTGTAGGCTTTTTATTAACGAAGCGCAACAGCGAGGCTGTTGGCGTAAATCATCAGGAGACCGAATGTTCCCAACTCAAGAAATTTCCCTTAAATCTTCCAGCGTGACTGGTATGGGCAGCATGGGCGGTATGAGTGGCATTGGCGCTGCCGATGCCGGCACCACCGTGGCAAAGCATAGTGATTACCGGGTGATCCGGCGTAATGGGGCGGTGGTTGGTTTTGAACCGTCCAAAATCGCCATCGCCATGACTAAGGCATTCTTGGCCGTGAATGGTGGTCAGGGTGCTGCCTCGGCGCGGGTGCGTGAGTTGGTCGAGCAAATGACGGGCAATGTGGTTTCGGCCCTGATGCGGCGGCAACCCGCTGGCGGCACCTTCCATATTGAAGATATCCAGGATCAGGTTGAGTTGTCGTTAATGCGTTCCGGCGAGCACGACGTGGCGCGTGCCTACGTGTTGTACCGTGCCAAGCATATGGAAGAGCGGCGTTTGCTCAAAGAACAGCAGGGTGCTGCTGAGCCAGCAATTCACGTGCTGGAAAACGGCATGCGCCGGGTGCTGGATCGCAATCACGTGCGGCAATTGATTGAAGCCGCCTGCGTTGGCCTTGAAAAACAAGTCGATGCCCAGGCCATTTTTGCCGAAACCTTGAAAAACCTGTATGACGGCGTTCCGGTTGAAGAATTGCATAAGTCGGCGATTTTGGCCGCGCGCGCGCTGATGGAAAAAGATCCGGCCTACAGCAAAGTTACGGCACGCCTGTTATTGCACACGATTCGCAAAGAAGTATTTGAAAAAGAAGTGGTGCAGGCCGATACCCAGGCTGCGTATGACGATTATTTCCCCATCTTTATCAAAAAAGGGATTGCCGCTGATTTGCTCGATGCGCGTTTGGCCGAATATGATTTGGCCAGAATCAGCGCTGCCCTGGTGGCGGATCGCGATTTGCAATTTGGTTACCTCGGTTTGCAAACCCTGTATGACCGTTATTTCTTGCATATTCAGGG